>DERU01000223.1:0-239 GCA_002361095.1 Lachnospiraceae bacterium UBA3332 | reverse complement strand
CCCCTTTTGCCGTCAGCATGATGACGGGATAACAATAAAACTCCCGGATTTTTTTGCAGATTCCATAACCGCTCCCGTCGGGCAGCATGACGTCCAAAATCGCCAGATCCAGCTTTTCCTTCCGGATACACTCCAAAGCGTCTGCCGCGCAGTAAAACTTGTGTACCGCAAAGCCTTCCCCTTCCAAATACAGGGCGACCAGATCGGCAATTTCCCTCTCATCGTCCACCACCAATATT
>DERU01000269.1 GCA_002361095.1 Lachnospiraceae bacterium UBA3332 | reverse complement strand
CTGCCACTGGGGCTGAACTGTTACTGATTTTTGTGTGAATTGCTGCGGAAGGGTTGACATCCGGTCGGGAATGTGCTATGGTAACAGCAATTTCATAGAATATGGAAACCGTTGAAGCGGAGATAACGGCAATGATGCCTATACAGAGAACCCGTGTTGCTGAGAGTCGGGTAAGAAACAAGTTGTCAAATGGACCGCGGAGGGTGCAGTCAAATGTGCGGTGCACAGAGTATTCTGCAACGTGTGGGCATACGTCAGTTGCCAGGGATATGTTGGTATCCTGCTGAGGGCACGGATTTTTCGTGAATACAAGGTGGCAACGCGGATAAGGCTGATTATTCGTCCTTGACAGATTTTTCTGTCAGGGACTTTTTTTATGCGGTAGGAAATTTCATTTCCTACCGTATAAAAAAAGACGATGATATGCAAGCAATATAACTTGGAAGCAAGGAGGAGAAGCAATGACGAATCAAAACGGACGCTTTGGCATTTACGGCGGACAATACATTCCGGAGACATTGATGGGCGCCGTGGCGGAATTGGAGGAAGCGTATAATCGTTACAAAAACGATCCGGAGTTTGAAAGGGAACTCGCCGGACTTTTCAACGAATACGCGGGAAGGCCTTCCCGGCTTTATTATGCGGAAAAAATGACCCGGGATTTGGGAGGCGCAAAAATATATTTAAAACGGGAAGATTTAAACCATACCGGTTCCCACAAAATCAACAATGTGCTGGGACAGGCGCTTCTGGCAAAGAAAATGGGTAAAACCCGTCTGATCGCCGAGACGGGGGCCGGGCAGCACGGGGTGGCGACGGCTACTGCCGCAGCCCTGATGGGAATGGAATGCGTTGTGTTTATGGGAAAAGAGGATACCGTCCGGCAGGCGTTGAACGTATACCGTATGCGTCTGCTGGGAGCGGAAGTAGTGGCGGTGCATACCGGTACGGCAACTTTGAAGGATGCCGTATCGGAGGCAATGCGGGAATGGGCATCCCGTATTTCGGATACGCATTACTGCTTGGGATCGGTTATGGGGCCGCACCCTTTCCCGGCTATGGTACGCGATTTTCAGGCGGTTATTTCCAGGGAGATAAAAGGACAGATTATGGAAAAGGAAGGAAGGCTTCCCGACGCAGTGCTGGCCTGTGTGGGAGGGGGTTCTAACGCCATGGGCAGTTTTTATCATTTTATTGGGGAACGGAATGTGAAACTGATCGGATGTGAAGCGGCAGGGCGCGGGATTGATACTTTTGAAACGGCGGCAACGATGAATACCGGCAGCGTCGGGATTTTCCATGGAATGAAATCCTATTTTTGTCAGGATACATACGGACAGATTGCGCCGGTGTATTCGATCTCCGCAGGGCTGGACTATCCGGGCGTGGGGCCGGAGCACGCCTATCTGCATGACACCGGCAGGGCGGAATATGTGCCCGTAACCGACAAGGAGGCCGTGGAGGCTTTCGAATATCTGGCAAAGACGGAGGGCATTATCGCCGCGATCGAGTCCTCCCACGCCGTAGCACACGCCATGAAAATTGCGCCGAAAATGGCGAAGGACAGTATCCTTGTGATCACGATTTCCGGCAGGGGCGACAAGGATTGTGCCGCCATTGCCCGCTATAGGGGGGAGGATATCCATGAGTAAAATGAAAGAAGTTTTCGGGAATCGCAAAGCGGTCATCGTTTTTTTAACCTGTGGGGATCCCGATTTGGAGACTACCGCTGCCGCCGTGCGCGCCGCTGCAAAAAACGGTGCGGATCTCATTGCGCTTGGCATTCCTTTTTCGGATCCGACGGTGGAGGGGCCGGAAGTGGCGGCGGCAAATTTTCGGGCGCTGCAGGGGGGCGTTACCACGGACCGCATTTTGGCCTTTGTGCGTCGTCTGCATAGGGAAACGGCTGTGCCGGTGATGTTTGCGGCCTATGCCAATGTAGTATTTTCTTATGGCATAGACCAATTTTTGGCAGCCAGCCGGGAGTGTGGAGTGGACGGTTTGCTTCTGTCGGATCTGCCTTTTGAGGAAAAAGAGGAATTTTTGCCGGCCTGCCGCGCTTACGGGGTGGACCTGATTTCCCAGATTGCGTCTGCGTCGCAGGGGCGCATTGCCCGGATCGCCGAAGAAGCGGAAGGCTTTTTGTACATTGTCCCTTCAAACGGTCAGGCGGGAAGGGAACAGGATACGGATTTGGATGGGACGGTCAAGGCCGTGCGGCGGCATGCCGGTGTTCCGTGCGTCATAGCAACGGATTTTTCGGAGCCGGTGCGGGTAAAAGAGGCGGCGGAACTTTCCGACGGTGTTTTCATCGGTTCCGCTGTCGTCAGGCTTTTGGAAAAATACGGGAAAAATGCGCCCCGCTATATAGGGGAATACGTAAAGACGGTCAGGAAAGCGCTGGCGTCGGCAGATGACGCCGCCTTACCGGCTGAAAATGCATTCTGCGTCTCTTCCGAGGGGTCGTGCCAGGGCGTGTTTGAAAACACGCTCTAAAATCCGGGAACGGATTTTGGGAGTTTTGCACAAAAATTTTCGGAAACAGTAATAAAAGTTGACTGTTACGGACAAATGGCTTACAATAAAAACAGAGACATAAGGAAAACCGGTGTTTGAGTCCCGTTAACAGAGCAAGGCGGAAAAGAAGGTGAAAGGTATGAAGGGGACGTTGGTGATTTTTTTGGTAGCAGTTTTTCTTTTGTTGATTGTAGCGTATCTGGCACAGGATACGGAGCCGGAGAAGCGCGCCGGGAGTAAGGCATATCACCTTCTCTTGCTTGGCCTGATGCGGGCGGATCTTGCATTGTCCCAGGGAATGCGGTATGCGCAGGGGCTGCTGGCACGGATTTTCAAGGGATATCCGCTGTCCGGGACAGGGGATGATATTTTGAGAAAACGGCAGCGCATGGAAGAATACCGCAGGGGAAGCAGCGGCGGACAGGAATATAAGAAGAGACAGAAGTATAATCGTAAGATATTGGAATAGGAGTTACAGGGCCAGGGTATTTGACAGTACCCTGGCCTTTTTTAGTTTGCGCGCCATGG
>DERU01000026.1:1812-6439 GCA_002361095.1 Lachnospiraceae bacterium UBA3332 | reverse complement strand
CTGCGCGTCCGCCGCTGCTTCCGCTCCCCGGTTCGGCCCAGGCCCTCTCCCGCCCCCCATGAAAAGTAACACCGTATGTTACGGGACATCCACCAAAATGATATCCGGACCGATCTGTTTAATGTCTTTGTAGCAGATCACATATTCCGTATCGTTCCCGAAAAAACTTTTGACCCTGTTGACCCCCGGCACAATAATTTTTTCGATACACCCCGTGCATTCGTCAAAGGCAAAATCCGTCACATGTCCCATCTTCCGGCAATCCCGGATATTGACCACATCCTTGCATTTCAATTCCGAAAAAAGCATATTTTCCCCCTTTATATTCCCGATCCATTTTTATATAGCTATGCACAAAAAACTTCTTTGTGAACCGATTTCCCTGCATAAAATCGGCCTTCCCTGACCATGCTTAAAACAGAGGAAAAAATAAAAAACAGCTCTACAGGAGGTACGGCTATGGCTTTGAACAAAGTGGAAATCTGTGGCGTCAACACTTCCAAACTGCCCACCCTCACCAATGATGAAAAAAACGAACTGTTTGTCAAAATCCGCCAGGGGGACGAGGATGCCCGCCAGCTTTTTATCAACGGTAACCTGCGCCTGGTGTTAAGCGTCATCAAACGTTTCGCGTCCAGCAGCGAAAATGTGGACGACTTATTCCAGATCGGCTGTATCGGCCTGATCAAAGCCATCGACAATTTCAACACGGAACTGGGCGTGAAATTTTCCACCTATGCGGTACCCATGATCGTAGGGGAAATCCGCAGATTTCTTCGGGACAACAATTCCATCCGGGTCAGCCGCTCCCTGCGGGACACTGCCTATAAAGCGATCTACGCCAGGGAAAGCCTGATGAAGAAAAACCAAAAGGAACCCACCATCACGGAGGTGGCCGCAGAAGTGGGCATTTCCAGGGAGGATATTGTCTATGCCCTCGACGCCATCCAAAACCCCATGAGCTTATATGAACCCGTCTACACGGACGGCGGCGATACCCTTTACGTGATGGATCAAATCCGGGACAAAAAAAACCGGGAGGAACTCTGGGTCGAGCATCTTTCCCTCTCCGATGCCATGAAAAAGCTAAACGAGCGGGAACACGAAATCATTGTGCTGCGCTTTTTCGAGGGAAAAACCCAAATGGAAGTGGCCGATATTGTGGGGATTTCACAGGCACAGGTTTCCCGTCTTGAAAAAAATGCCCTGCGTATGATGCGCGCTTACCTGAGCGCGTAATACGCAGGACCGACCCTGGACTACTCCTTCACCATTTCCTTTTTCAGGCGTTTCATTATCTTTTTTTCCAGACGGGATATGTAGGATTGGGAAATTCCCAGAAGGGACGCCACTTCCTTCTGTGTCATTTCCCTGCCGTCCGGGGTATCCAATCCAAACCTTAAGTTTACGATCGTACGCTCCCGTTCCGAAAGCTTATCCACGGCCTTGCGCAGGATTTTACGCTCCGCCTCGTTTTCGATGTCTTTATAGATCACATCCTCATCCGTACCCAAAATATCCGAAAGCAAAAGTTCATTGCCGTCCCAGTCCACATTTAACGGCTCGTCAATGGAAACTTCCATGCGGGTTTTGCTGTTCCTGCGCAAATACATGAGAATCTCGTTTTCGATACACCGGGAAGCATAGGTGGCAAGCTTGATATTTTTTCCCGGATTAAACGTATTAATGGACTTGATCAGTCCGATGGTGCCTATGGAAATCAAATCCTCCACTCCCACCCCTGTATTATCAAATTTTTTGGCGATATAGACGACCAGACGCAGATTATGCTCTATAAGGATGGAACGGGCTTCCTCCCCGTATTCCTCCGTACACAAATCCTGAATCACTTCGTTCTCCTGTGCCCCGTCCAACGGGGGCGGCAAAATCTCCGCTCCCCCTATGTAATGAATATCCCCTTCTTTTGCCATAAAAAAAGCAGGTTCCCTGCGGATAATTTTAAACTGCATCTTTCCCGGCATTGCCACTTTCAATATCATGTTTGCTCCCATCCGCCCGCTTTGGCGGGCATTTCAGTCACAACCCCGCCGCAAGCAACGGGGCATCCAATTTGAAACGCTGCAGAGCAGCGGGGTATGTAACCCTCGCGGCATTCGCCAAATGTCTGCTCCGCAGCCGCTTGGCTCATTGCTCGCGGGAATCAGGAAAGTTGAAAATTTAATTTTCAATCCCTGCCCCTTTTGTTTCTTCCACTAATGCGGGGTGCAAAAGCAGCTGATAGCGCCCCGATGTGGATAACGCCTCTTCGCTTTCCGCCAGCCATACCTTTCTTTTCGTCAGCCTCTGCGCCCCTTTTTGCAAATACATCTCTTCCACGGCAGCCGCTTTGAGCAAACCGTGCTGCCTGCCGATGGAATGATAGGGAATCAGACGGAATTTTTCCGGTTTTTGCAGCAGGCCAAGCTTTTGCATCACTTCTTTTTGCACGATACACACCGGCTCTTTGCTGACAGGTTCCAAAAGTCCGTTCCCGCTGTCCATAAGCGCTGTCACCCTGCAGCTTTTCTCCCCTTCCTTAAGCAGTGCCAGCCAAAAAGGATTGGCCCGCGCAAGACGCATTCTGCGGATAAACCATGCGCCGCCCGCTGCCGTGCATGTTACTGCCGCCAAAATCCGCAAACTGCTTTGGGAAGGCCTGCCTATGGAATCCACTGCCGCGAGCACGCCTCCCGCCAGGCAAATGCATGCCGCATAGGAGGCTGTGCAATGTGCCCATTCACCCCTTCCCCTGATGCCAAAAGCGACAGGAAGCATGGCAAAAGATCCTGCCGCCGACAAAAGAGTCTTCACCGTCACGACCGTCTCCCCTCCCTGCGCGGGCCACAAAAGCACCAGCAAAGACAGAAGGCTTCCCATTCCGGCCGCAGCCGCAATCCGTTTCCACGCCAGCGGGTAATTCCCAAGCTTTGCCGTCAAAAACAACAGCAAAACATGCAGCCCCACATGCATGAAAAGGAAACGGTCCACATATATTTCGTAACGCACGTCCCCTCCTTTTACAACGGCCCCACCCTGCCGGAACCGTTTTTTACATGTCTGTCCATATTATAAAAAAAGACCCGCGCGGATTTTGTCAAAATCCGGCAGGTCAATCACTTTATTTTTCGAGACCGTTCGACATATTTATAAAAAAGTGTGTACAAAACGCACACGCTGCGTCGCGCGTGGCTGCCGGCAGGCAGCTTTTTCCGCGTCCAAGTATGCATGCCCTCCTTTTTATGCGATAGGATCATGAAGTTCCCCATCGCAAAACCCCCATCATGTACCGGTTATTTCTTCTGCAGGAAATCCGGAATCTTCAAAGACTTCTCCTCCACCTTGCTGCGCAGATTCGTGGGAGGCTTCTGAATGCCCGTGAGGTTGGGGTTGGGCCGCATATCGCCGCCTGCCCCTCCCCCCTGGAGGGGATTTGTATAGGGCCTTGTGGTAGCCGTTCCGGATGCATTCACCGTCTGGCGCATCCCGGACGGCATCTGGTTCATGCCCCCCATCGCAGACTTCTTGGCAAAAGACGAGGTAAAACGGCTGGCAGGGGTTTCCTCAATCCCCGTCGCAATCACGGTAATCCGGCAAAAATCCGCCTGATTGGAATCATACATGGAACCAAAGATGATATTCACATCATCCCCCGTAATTTCGCGCACAAAATCCACTGCCTCCGACGCATCGTACATGGAAACATCACCGGAAACATTAATAATAATATCGGTAGCGCCTGCAATGGTGGTCTCCAGCAACGGACTTTCCACCGCCGCCTTCACCGCCTGAATCGCCTTATCATCCCCCCGGCCTTCGCCGATCCCGATATGGGCGATTCCCTTATCCCGCATAACGGTCTGTACATCCGCAAAATCCAAATTAATGATCGCGGGGCGGTTGATCAGGTCGGTAATCCCCTGCACGGCCTGCTGCAATACTTCGTCTGCTTTCTTCAACGCCTCCGGCATACTCGTCCGCTTGTCCACAATCTCCAGAATCTTATCATTCGGAATGACAATCAGGGTATCCACACTGTTACGCAGCTTCTCTATCCCGGAAAGCGCATTGTTCATACGCGTCTTCGCCTCAAAACGAAAAGGCTTGGTCACTACGCCGACAGTCAGCACACCCTTATCCTTCGCCATCTTGGCCACTACGGGAGCCGCACCGGTGCCCGTGCCGCCTCCCATGCCGCAGGTGACAAAAACCATATCCACGCCTTCCACCGCCTTCGAGATCTCCTCGGAACTCTCCTCGGCAGCCTGTTCCCCGATCTCAGGCTTGGCGCCTGCCCCCAAACCCTTTGTCAGCTTCTCACCGATCTGGAGATGGTTCTCCGCCTTACAAAGCTGCAAAGCCTGCTTGTCCGTGTTCACCCCGATGAACTCCACGCCGTCTATCTTTTCGTCAATCATTCTATTGACCGCATTATTTCCTGCGCCGCCGACCCCAATCACTACAATCTTCGCCGCAGAATCCGTATCTTTCACTTTTATTTCAAGCAAGGGTGCATCCTCCTTTATATCTCCTCAGCAATTCCATAATATTTATCATATAATCATTTTCCAAAATAAGCAACCTCTTTTTTCATTTTCTTCATCTTTTTTGTAACAGTTCAGCCCCAATG
>DERU01000026.1:0-1527 GCA_002361095.1 Lachnospiraceae bacterium UBA3332 | reverse complement strand
AGCCCCAATGGCAGCAGCTTAAGGAGGGAGGAACATAAACCGGGCGGAAGCGGCGGCGGACGCGTAGGGATTTCCTGCGGCCGAATATCCGAAACGGAAAAATTCCCGCCCATGATCTGCGAACCTTCTATTCCTCCCCCTGTAGGCTTTGTGCCTTTGTCTCCGTTTCCGGCGTTTGACTGCCGTCTTCCTGCGGGTTTTGCGTCTGCCCGGCTTTGCGGCTCCTTTCAAACGTAATGTTCGGAGACTCCTCCGTGTAATTTTCCATCCTAAGCAGCCCGTCCTCCCCTTCCAGATTGGGCAGGATATGCTGCAGCCGGATAATTTTTTCCTCCAGGTTCTCTTTTCCCAAACGGATACGGACCTGTCCGAAATAAAGCGTAATTTCCTGTTCAGCGTTAAAAAAAATCCGGTCCGTCGTGATTCCGTACTTGGACAGCATCTGGGTAACCGAAAGAATCTTTTGGAAAATGGCAGGATCCTCCACCGGCAGCGGTTCATAAAGTACCACATGGTCAAAAGCCATTCCCGTCACTTCCGGAACCCCCGCCGTTTTGGTCTCGGAAGATTCCACTACCATCCCCTCCCGGTCAAAATACAGACAGCGTCCCATATATTCCACATATCCCGCCACCGATTTTTCATACACGTGAATCTGGATGGTATCCTGCGACACCACCTTGATATTCATTTTTTCAATAAAAGGAATGTTTTGAATCTCCCGGTTCCTGTACTTTAAGGACAAATAGAGGGAATTATAAGACAGCCTGTCCGTCAGCACCATGGCAATGATTTCTTCATCGCTGTAATGCAGATTCCCGTCCACTATAATATTTTCCACCCGGTATCTGCCAAGGACGTAGACGGCCCCTCCCACAGACAGGCATAAAAGCACAAGCAGAACCGCCATCGCCGCCTTTCTGCCTGCCTGTGGACTCCACTTTTCCTTTTTGGCGGAAGAGGATTTCCCCTTTCCGCCCTTCATCAGCCTAAAATTATTTTTCGCCGTCAATACACACTCCCAGCTTCCGCAGATCCCTCACGATATCTTCATAGCCCCGGTCTATGAAATGCCGGTTGGATACTACCGTATTCCCTTTTGCGCAAACCCCTGCCAGTACCAGCGCCGCCCCGCCCCGCAGTTCTTTGGCCGTCACGCAGCATCCCGACAGTCTGGCTTTTCCCTGTATCACCGCCCGGTTTTGCTCCACCCAAATGGACGCGCCCATTTTGTTGAGTTCTTCCGCCACGGCGAATCTTCCGTTAAAAATCCGCTCTGTCAGGCTGCTCTGCGACTGTGCCTGGCACAATGCCACCAAAAGAGGGGACTGCAAATCCGTAGGAAATGCCGGATATACGCCTGTCTCCACCGCTTTGGGGGAAAGGATCGCTTTGTCAGCGCCAACCCAAATACCTTCCGGACAGATCCGGATCATAGCCCCCATGGACTCCGTCAGTTCCAGAACGCTCTCCATCTGTCCTGCGGGGGCGTTTTTTAAAAAGACCTCTCCGCCGGCCGCCAGTGTG
>DERU01000139.1 GCA_002361095.1 Lachnospiraceae bacterium UBA3332 | reverse complement strand
ATGATTCCCATGAATCTGATGAAAAACGGTGTGGCCGATTACATCATTACAGGACAGTGGGCAAAGAAGGCCTACAAGGAAGCGTGTATGTACGGCAAAGCCAGGGCGGTGGCATCCTCCGAGGATCAGACGTTTTCCTATATACCGGATTGTTCGGATCTGCCTATCGATGAAAATGCGGATTATGTTTACATTTGTGAAAACAATACGATTTACGGAACCAAATTTAAAACCCTTCCCAATACCAAGGGGAAAACGCTGGTTTCGGACGTTTCCTCCTGCTTTTTAAGCGAGCCGGTGGATGTGACCCGGTACGGTGTCATTTACGGCGGCGTACAGAAAAACATAGGGCCTGCGGGCGTTGTTATTGTGATTATCCGGGAAGACCTGATTACGGAAGAAGTACTGCCGGGTACGCCCACCATGCTGCGCTATAAAACCCATGCGGACGCGGATTCCTTGTACAATACGCCTCCCGCTTACGGGATCTATATTTGCGGCAAGGTATTCCGGTGGCTGAAAGCGCAGGGCGGTTTGGCGGCCATGCAGGAGTACAACGAAAAGAAAGCGAAAATTTTGTATGATTTTCTGGACGCAAGCAAGCTTTTCCGGGGAACCGTCCGCAGGCAGGACCGCTCCCTGATGAACGTTCCTTTCGTTACGGGAAATGCCGATCTGGATGCAAAGTTTGTAAAAGAGGCGAAAGAGGCAGGTCTTGAGAATTTGAAAGGCCACCGCAGCGTGGGCGGTATGCGCGCCAGCATTTACAATGCCATGCCTATTGCAGGCGTGCAGGCGCTGGTGGATTTCATGAAAAAATTTGAAGAGGCGAACCTTTGAGGCGCAGGTGCGAACGATTAAAATGAAAATCTTCAATCTGCAGGTTTGTGTCTGTGCGGCATCCACAAACCTGTAAGCCATGTATGGTTTTGCGCAATGAAGCCGCGCAGAAATGGGGATTGATATGTACCGCTATTTATGTTTGAATCCGATAGCCAAAACCGGTCTGGATAATTTTACAAAAGATTACGTAAAAACGGAGGATATCCGTCAGGCGGACGGTATTTTGGTCAGGAGCGCCGCCATGCATGACATGGAACTGCCTGACAATCTGCTGGCGGTTGCAAGGGCAGGCGCAGGCGTCAACAATATTCCGTTGGATAAGTGTGCGCAAAAAGGCATTGTGGTTTTCAACACACCGGGAGCAAACGCCAACGGGGTTAAGGAACTGGTCATTGCCGGAATGCTGCTGGCCAGCCGCGATGTGGTGGAGGGCATTAACTGGGTGAGGGAAAACCGGGAGGATGTCAACATCGCAAAGGATGCGGAAAAGGAAAAGAAACACTTTGCAGGCACGGAGGTGATGGGGAAAAAGCTGGGAATTATCGGACTTGGAGCCATCGGGGTTAAGGTTGCCAATGTGGCGCGGCATTTGGGAATGGAGGTTTATGGTTACGACCCTTATGTCTCCGTCGCCGCCGCCTGGAATTTGAGCCGTGACGTAAAGCATGTGCTGGATGTGAACGAGATTTATGAGCAGTGCGATTTCATTACGATCCATGTGCCCCTGATGGACGCCACCAAGGGGATGATCAATCAGGATGCCATCGGACGTATGAAGGACGGCGTGGTACTGCTAAACTTTGCCAGGGATTTACTGGTGGACGAGGATGCGGTGCTTGCGGGTGTGCAGGGCGGCAAAATCAGAAGATACGTGTCCGATTTTCCCAATCCCAAAACTGCAGGAAAACCCGGCTGCATTGTGATTCCCCACTTGGGCGCATCCACGGAGGAGTCCGAGGAAAACTGCGCGGTAATGGCGGTCAAGGAACTCAAGGATTATTTGGAAAACGGGACGATTTCCCACAGTGTCAATTATCCGGACTGTGATATGGGAATCTGTACTTCCGCCTCCAGGCTTGTGATTTTCCATAAAAATATTGCCAATATGATTGCAAAATTCACCTCGGTCATGGGCTGGAATAATATCAATATTGAAAATATGATGAACAAGTCCAAAGGGGATGTGGCGTATACGATGTTGGATCTGGAAGCGGCTGCGAACGACAGCATTGTGAACCAGCTAAAAACAATCGACGGCGTGTTTCGGGTCAGGGTTGTAAAATAAAATCTTTTGCGGAAATGATAAAACGGGAAGGCACCGGAAGTGCTTAAAAGCGCTGGCCGTGTCTTCCCGTTTTAGCGTGTGTTTGAAAAGTCATCCCCGGGTGTCAAAACGGAAAACGGAATCATTATCCGCCAAATCCGCCATGGCTTCCTGCATTTTGCGTTCGCTTTCCACAAAAGCCTCATTGGCCAAATCCATGTAGCGGATAAAAATGTCCTCTACGGACACGTTCTGTTCCAGGGCGATCTGTTCAAAAATAGGTTTCATTTTTTCCAATTGTACGGAAACCTGGGTCTTCTGGGGATCCAGATCGGGCATGACTTCGTTAGCATAACCGGTGATGCGGTCCAGGAATGCCCGGTCTTCTTTACTCATTGCCATTTGTCTGACCATCCTTTTTATCATATTTTGGGTAACCGTTCAGGGCTGTACGGTTGGCTGCGTTGCGGAAACATAGTCATCCGTGAAAAGTAACACGGAAATTGGATTTCTGTGTATAACTTATTTTAGCACTTGCGCATTGTTCTGTCAAAATGTAAAATAGAGATAACAGATTGCCAGTAACAGTTTGGCCCCAATGGCAG
>DERU01000254.1:4512-7491 GCA_002361095.1 Lachnospiraceae bacterium UBA3332 | reverse complement strand
TCGGATATGCAGCCGCAGGAAACCCCTGCACGTCAGCCGCCGCTTCTGCCCGGTCCGCGTGCCTGCCTCCCGCCTTAAGCAGATGCCATTGGGGGCTGAACCGTTACAACAAATAAGATTTTCTTTACGAAATAGTTGCATTTCCAAAAATTGCGTGGTATAATAGGAAACGGTCTTTTTGGAAGGAGGTAAGAGCAAGATGAAAGTAAGAGCATCCGTAAAACCGATTTGCGAAAAGTGCAAAGTCATTAAGAGAAAGGGAGCCATCAGAATTATCTGTGAGAATCCCAAGCACAAACAGAGACAGGGTTAATCTTTGAAGAAAGGATTAACCCCGTCGGAAGTGTGACGGCTGGCAGCGGATTTTACTAAGGTCCGCTTGAAAATAATTGAACGTGGCGGAACGGCTTTGGGCGGCAGACAGCAGAACGGCCTGTGCCGGGATTGCGTTACGGGAGATTACTTTTTGATACCGAGGGAGGTTTTCCGGGAACGGGAGGCCGGGGACGGCAGTGCGAAGGAACACGGTTGTGTGTAAAGCACTCTGTTTCCGCATGAACGGAGAGACGGATCTGCGCGTTTGCCGTACGGATTGTATGAGAACGTGGCGGCCGTTATGTATCCGGTCATGAGAGAGTATCGGAAAGACCGGCATGCCGGTTGGGTACATGGTACCCCAGTCAATTAGTAACTGTATTTTTATGCACAGGCCATGGAGAATGCCCTGTGTTCATTGTGCGTAAAAATCTAAATGCGCACACACGGCGCCGCATGGTTCTGCCGTGGCAGAAAATGGAGGAAATGGTATGGCTCGTATTGCAGGTATTGATTTGCCCAGGGAAAAACGTGTGGAAATCGGCCTCACCTATATTTATGGGATTGGCAGATCCAGCGCGACCAAAATTCTGGCACAGGCCGGCGTAAACCCGGACACACGCTGCAGGGACTTGACCGATGAAGAGGTTAAGAAAATCAGTGAAGTTATCGACGAGACAATGATGGTGGAAGGCGACTTGAGAAGAGAAGTGGCACTGAACATCAAGCGGTTGCAGGAGATCGGATGTTACAGGGGAATCCGCCACCGTAAAGGGCTTCCCGTCCGCGGTCAAAAGACAAAGACCAACGCAAGGACAAGAAAAGGCCCCAGAAGAACTGTTGCAAACAAGAAAAAATAAGTAGACGAGGGAAAGTAGGTTAGTTTAAATGGCAGCAAACAAAAAAGTTACGAAAAAAGTGACAAAAAAACGCGTCAAGAAAAACGTTGAACACGGACAGGCACATATTCAGTCGTCCTTCAACAACACAATTGTTACGTTGACGGATGCCGAAGGGAATGCCTTAAGCTGGGCTTCTGCCGGCGGTCTGGGATTTAAGGGTTCAAGGAAATCTACCCCGTATGCAGCGCAGATGGCTGCAGAAACGGCTACAAAGGCGGCTTTGGTTCATGGCCTTAAAACGGTGGATGTTTTTGTAAAGGGACCCGGTTCGGGCCGTGAGGCCGCAATCCGTGCACTTTCCGCATGCGGATTGAGCGTTGTGAGCATTAAAGATGTAACTCCGGTTCCGCATAACGGTTGCCGTCCGCCAAAGCGCCGCAGAGTATAATTACTGAAGTTGGATGAAGACATGACAGCTGCAGGGGGTATCTGTGCAGCTGGGGTATGCTGTAAACAATAATTTGGAGGAAAGTAAAAAAATGGCAGTAAACAGAGTTCCTGTATTAAAGAGGTGCAGAGCGCTCGGACTGGAGCCGGGTTATCTGGGCTATGATAAAAAGTCGAACCGGGCGGTTAAGGCCGGTAAGAAGATGAGTGAATACGGTTTGCAGCTTCGGGAGAAGCAGAAAGCCAAGTTCATTTACGGCGTTTTGGAGAAACCTTTCCGCAATTATTATAAAAAGGCGGACAGGATGAAGGGCATGACCGGTGAAAACCTGATGACCATGCTGGAATCCAGACTGGACAGCGTAGTGTTCCGTATGGGATTTGCCCGTACCAGAAGGGAAGCCAGACAGGTGGTCGGCCATAAGCATATTCTGGTGAACGGCAGGTGCGTCAGCATTCCTTCCTACCTGATTAAAGCGGGCGATGTGGTTGAAGTGAAGGAAAAAGCAAAGAGCATGCAAAGATACAAGGATATCCTCGAGGTGACGGCCGGAAGGCTTACTCCTGAATGGATGGATGTGGATAAAGAAGCATTTAAGGGAACCATCAAGCAGCTTCCGACACGGGAAATGATTGATGTTCCGGTAGACGAGATGCTTATCGTCGAGTTGTACTCCAAATAATGACAGTAGCATTCCATCTGGTTTTGTTCGTAAAGGAGGGTATTTGCAGTGTTTGAGTTTGAAAGGCCCAATATCGAGGTCACTGAAATCTCTGAGAACAAGAAGTACGGCAAGTTTGTGGTGGAACCCCTGGAAAGGGGATACGGCATTACGCTTGGCAATTCTTTGCGGAGAATTATGCTGTCATCCCTGCCGGGCGCTGCGGTGAGTCAGGTGAAAATCGAAGGCGTACTGCATGAGTTTTCTTCTGTCCCGGGCGTAAAAGAGGACGTGACGGAGATCATCATGAACATTAAGAGTCTTGCGATCAAGAACAACAGCGAGACCAATGAACCCAAGACCGCTTACATTGAGTTTGAGGGAGAGGGTGTCGTGCATGCTTCCGACATTCAGGTAGACCAGGATATTGAGATTCTCAATCCCGATCTTGTGATCGCCACGTTGAGCGGCGGCAAGGAAAGCAAACTGTACATGGAGCTGACCATCACCAAAGGGAGAGGTTATGTCAGCGCAGATAAGAATAAAAGCGAAGAACTTCCCATTGGCGTGATTGCGGTCGATTCCATTTACACTCCTGTAGAGAGAGTTAACATGACAGTGGAAAACACCCGTGTAGGTCAGGTGACGGATTATGATAAGCTTACGCTGGATGTTTATACGAACGGAACGCTGGCTCCGGACGAAGCTGTCAG
>DERU01000254.1:0-4244 GCA_002361095.1 Lachnospiraceae bacterium UBA3332 | reverse complement strand
GAAAAGGTATTGGAAATGAGCATTGATGAGCTTGAACTCTCTGTTCGTTCCTATAACTGCTTAAAACGTGCGGGCATCAACACGGTAGAAGAATTGATCAATAAGACCCCGGAAGATATGATGAAGGTCCGCAACCTTGGACGCAAATCGCTGGAAGAGGTACAGGCCAAGATCAGCGAACTGGGTTTTCATTTTAGGCCCAGCGAGGAGTAAAGGGATCCGCTTTTTATCCTGTACGGAAGATCATACGGAAAGGATAAAAGGCAGGCATTGCCGGTAAGACCAAAAGGCGCGGGCAGTGTGTCATTTGGCGAAGGTTTATGGACAGCAGTTTGGCGAGTAAGACCAAAGGGCATTGCCGGACATGGTAGAAAGGAAAGCAGGACAATGGCAAAATACAGAAAATTAGGCAGAACTTCCGATCAGCGTAAGGCGCTTCTGAGAAGTCAGGTGACAAGCCTGATTTACAGGGGCAGAATTATCACGACAGAGGCTAAGGCGAAAGAAGTCCGCAAGATTGCGGAAGGCATTATCGCTATGGGTATCAGGGAAAAGGATAATTTTGAGACCGTAACCGTAACGGCCAAGGTTCCCCGCAAGGATAAGGACGGTAAGCGGGTGAAAGAGGTCGTGGACGGCAAAAGAGTGACGGTGTATGATGAAGTGCAGAAGGAGATCAAGAAAGATATGCCTTCCAGGCTTCATGCAAGACGTCAAATGCTGCGGGTTTTCTATCCGGTAAAGGAAGTTCCTACGGAAGGGAAAGGCAGAAAGCGCAACACGAAACAGATCAATCTTCCCGCCAAGGTATTTGATGAGATCGCGCCCAAATACGCGGACCGTAAGGGTGGTTATACCAGAATCATCAAGATCGGCCAGCGCAAAGGCGACGGTGCGCTGGAAGTTGTACTGGAGTTAGTCTGAGGAAAGACCAAAACCGGCATCATTTCGATGCCGGTTTTTTTCAAAGCCGGCGGCGGCAGCATTTGGATTGTCCGGAACGGTATGTCGGCAGGGCGGGGAGCAGGGATGAATATTATAGAAACGGCACATGTCAGTTATGACTACATCAGGCACGACGAGGAAGGAAATGTGGAGGGATGTACCCGCGCGGTCAGTGATGTAAGCCTTTCGGTCAGGCAGGGGGAGTTCATTGCGATATTGGGGCATAACGGGTCCGGAAAATCGACGCTGGCAAAGCATATCAACGCATTGCTTTTACCGACGGAAGGTACGGTCTTTGTGGACGGAAAAGATACGGGACAGGAGGAAAACATCTGGGAAGTGCGGCAGAGTGCGGGTATGGTTTTCCAGAATCCGGATAACCAGATTATCGGCCAGGTAGTGGAGGAGGATGTGGGATTCGGACCCGAAAATATGGGCATTCCGACAAAAGAAATCTGGGAACGTGTGGAGGAAAGTCTGCGAGCGGTGGGAATGTATGCGTACCGGAAGCATTCCCCCAATAAGCTGTCCGGAGGGCAAAAGCAGCGCGTTTCCATTGCGGGCGTGCTGGCAATGCATCCCAAATGCATTGTGCTGGACGAACCTACCGCCATGCTTGACCCCAACGGGCGCAAAGATGTCATCCGCGCTGCACGGGCACTCAACGATGTGGAGAAGGTGACGGTCATCCTGATCACACATTATATGGAGGAAGTAATTTATGCGGATCGGGTTTTTGTCATGGATGGGGGAAAAGTGGCGATGCAGGGAAGCCCGAGGGAGGTTTTTTCCCAAGTGGACCGGCTCAAACAGCTGCGTTTGGATGTGCCGCAGGTAACACTTCTGGCCCATGAACTGCAAAAAAGCGGCCTGCCCCTGCCGGATGGGATTCTGACGGTTGACGAGTTGACGGAGGAACTGGGGAAATGTCTTTGAAGCTGGAACACGTGAGTTATATGTATGGTAGCGATACAACTTTGGCGGTGCGCGCTCTCTGTGACATCAATCTGGAAATCCCGGACGGACAGTTTGTAGGACTGATTGGACATACAGGTTCCGGAAAATCTACGCTGGTTCAGCATTTGAACGGACTGCTGGCTCCGACACAGGGGACGGTCACTTACAATGGCAGGGACATTTGGGGGAAGGATTTCCCGAAAAAAGAACTGCGCAGTAAGGTTGGGCTGGTATTTCAGTATCCGGAACACCAGCTTTTTGAGGTGGATGTTTTCTCGGATGTCTGTTTCGGGCCCAAAAATCTGGGACTGCCCAAGGAAGAGGTGGAGGCCCGGGCCATGCGTGCCCTAAAGCTGGTGGGATTTCCGGAAGAATATTATAAGCAGTCTCCGTTTGAACTTTCCGGGGGACAAAAGCGCCGTGTGGCGATCGCGGGCGTGCTTGCCATGCAGCCGGAGATTCTGGTACTGGATGAACCCACCGCAGGACTGGATCCGAGAGGAAGGGACGAGATTCTGGGACAGATCGCCCATTTGAAGGAGGAAACGGGAATCAGTGTCGTGCTGGTTTCCCACAGCATGGAAGACGTGGCGAATTATGTGGAGCGCATTATCGTGATGAGCGGCGGCAGGATTTTGTTTGACGATGCGCCCCGCAAGGTGTTTGGCCATGTGCGGGAATTGGAAGAAGTCGGACTGGCAGCACCCTGTGTGACCTATATTTTGCACCGGCTGCGGGAGAAGGGATATTTGGTGGATACAGGCGCAACCACGGTTTTGGAAGCACGGGATACGATTTTGGAAGCATTGCGGAAAAAGAGGGGTGAAGAGCGGCACAGATGTTAAGAGATATTACGTTAGGACAATATTATCAGACGGATTCCATTCTGCACCGGATGGATTGCCGGGTGAAGCTGGTAGCCACGCTGGTTTACATCATCTCCCTGTTTCTGGTGGACAATATATGGGGGTTTGCGGTAGCCGCTGTTTTTTTGGCGGTTTGCATCCGGCTGTCCAAAGTGCCTTTTTCCTTCATGGTAAAGGGAATGAAATCCATTGCTTTTTTAATGTTGTTTGCGGTGGTGTTTAACCTTTTTCTGACGCCCGGTAAGCCGGTGGTTGCGTTTTGGAAACTGCGGATTACGGATGCGGGAATCCGGATGGCGGTACAGATGGCCGTCCGCCTGACGCTGTTGATCATCGGATCCTCCCTGATGACGCTGACGACCACGCCGAACCATTTAACCGACGGCATGGAGAGCCTTTTGAAACCCTTAAAAAAACTGAAGGTTCCGGTACATGAAGTGGCAATGATGACGTCCATTGCCCTGCGTTTCATTCCGATTTTAATGGAGGAGACGGATAAAATCATGAAAGCACAAATTGCCAGGGGAGCGGATTTTGAAAGCGGGAACCTGATACAAAAGGCCCGGGCCATGGTGCCGCTGCTGGTTCCTTTGTTTATTGCGGCGTTCCGGCGGGCCAATGACCTGGCGATGGCGATGGAGGCCCGCTGTTACCGGGGCGGGGAAGGAAGGACGAAGATGAAACCGCTGGTGTACCGGAGAAACGATTACATTGCCTATGGAGTGCTGGCTTTTTATTTGGCGGCAGTACTGGCGGTAGGGAGGTTTATGCCGATATGAGGGAGGAAGGAAAACGCCGCATCTGCCTTGCCGTGGCGTATGACGGTACACGGTATCACGGATGGCAGTATCAGTCAAACGGCAGAACCGTTGAGGAGGAAATTAACCGGGCGCTTTGCGCGCTTACAGGAGAGAGCATAGGAGTGAGCGGCGCCAGCCGCACGGACGCGGGCGTGCATGCACGGTGCAATTATGCGGTTTTTGATACAAAAATGCGCATGCCTGCGGACAAATTTGCTTACGCCTTAAACCAAAGGCTGCCGGAGGACATACGGATTCAGAAAGCCCGGGAAGTGGCGTCGGGCTGGCATCCGCGTAAATGCAGCAGTATCAAAACATACGAATACCGGATTGTGAACCGGGAATTTCCCGATCCGATGGATCGTTTGTATGCCCATTTTACCTATCTAAAACTGGATGTGGAAAAAATGCGGGAGGCAGCCCGGTTTCTTGTGGGGGAGCATGATTTCAAAAGTTTTTGCAGCATTCATACGCAGGCGGAGTCCACTGTGCGCACAGTGACCGAACTCTCGGTGGTATGTGAGGAACCTGTCATTACCGTCCGGGTATCCGGAACCGGGTTCCTTTATAATATGGTGCGGATTATCGCAGGGACGCTTTTGGAGGTGGGATGCGGGAAATACCCGCCGGAACGGGTAAAGGAAATGCTGGAGGCATGCGACAGAAAGGAAAGCGG
>DERU01000203.1:1617-8774 GCA_002361095.1 Lachnospiraceae bacterium UBA3332 | reverse complement strand
CGTTTAGGGACAGGATACATTTTGACGGAATTTCCCGTCCGGGATCCGGCATCCTGAAACGACCGTGCGTTCCTGTGCCCGCCATTTAGAGGCTGCCCATGCCCTGCGGATCCCCTGAGACTGCCCCCCGCCTTGAACCGCTGCTGCCATTGGGGGCTGGACTGTTACCCGCTATTTGCTTTTTACAGGGTTGTTGACTTTGCCGGAAGTTTGTGTAAAAATAGGGTAGTGGCAACGAGACAGGTACCGGGACGGGAGGTATGGCGTTATATGAGAGGGATTGACACACCGGTCAGACAGATACGGCGCAAGATTTTTAAAGAGATTGCCAATCTTGCGCTTTATTCGGAAAACTTAATCGACGATATGGAGGCTCTGCCTTACAAAATTGTAAATCAGGAGGAACCGGTTTATCGGGAGAGCATTTACCGGGAACGTTCGATTGTCAGGGAGCAGCTGCGGCTGGCCATGGGGCTTTCCCTGCGGCCGGAGAATGTGCCGGTACATCTGACCCAGGGACTGATGGAGAGCAATATAGATGAGAAGTACTATGAGCCGCCTCTGATGCAGGTAATTCCTTCCGCCTGCAACGCTTGTCCCGTAAATGAGTATAAGGTGACGAACCGCTGCATGGGCTGTGTCGCGCATCCCTGTCAGGAAGTATGTCCCAGGGGGGCGATCCGTATGGTGGACGGAAAGTCCTGCATTGACCAGGAGAAATGCATCCGGTGCGGGAAGTGCAAAGCCATTTGCCCTTATGACGCGATTTCCCACCAGCAGCGCCCCTGCAGCAGCGCCTGCGGTGTCGGGGCCATCGAGAGCGACGCTTCGGGCAGGGCGGTGATCAACAGTGAAAAATGCGTTTCCTGCGGACAGTGTATGGTAAGCTGTCCTTTTGGGGCGATAGCGGACAAGTCCCAGATTTTCCAGCTGATCCGGGCGATACAGTCCGGCAGGAAGATTATTGCCCAGGTGGCGCCTGCTTTTGTGGGACAGTTTGGCCCGCAGGTGACGCCGGGAAAATTGAAGACGGCGTTAAAGGAATTGGGATTTGCGGACGTTTATGAGACGGCCATCGGTGCGGATATGGGTGCGATGGCGGAGGCGGAGCATTATGTGGAGGAAGTGGCGACGGGGAAGCTGCCGTTCCTATTGACCTCCTGCTGTCCATCCTGGTCGGTTTTGGCCAAGAAATTTTTCCCGGAGACCATCGACAAGATTTCCAATGCGCTCACCCCCATGGTGGCTACCGCGCGCAGGATCAAGCAGGACCATCCGGATGCTTCCGTGGTATTTATCGGGCCGTGCGCTTCCAAAAAACTGGAGGCTTCCCGGCGGACGGTGCGTTCCGACGTGGATTTTGTCATCACCTTTGAAGAACTGGCGGGCATGTTTGAAGCCAGGGGGATTGACCCGGCCAAGGTGGTATCCGAGACGCCGGTGGAGGACGCCACTGCCGCAGGCCGGGGATACGGTGTGGCGGGAGGCGTGGCCAGCGCGATTGAAAGCTGTGTCAAGGAGTATTATCCGGATGTTGCGGTACACATCGAACATGCGGAAAGCCTTGCGGAGTGTAAGAAGATGCTGATGCTTGCCAAGATGGGCAAGAAAAACGGGTGTCTGATTGAAGGAATGGCCTGCCCCGGCGGCTGTGTGGCGGGCGCGGGAACCAACATCGCAATTTTGCAGGCAGTCAAAGAGGTCGGCGGCTTTAAGGCAGCGGCGGCAAAGAAGCTGCCCGATTACCCGGCAAAGGATTAGGGTGTGTTTGAAAAATTATTTCCGCCGGCGGCAGGAAATGAGCGGCAGGATCAGGATATGGGAAGAAGAGAGGGAGGAAAAAAGAGTGGCTGGAATCAGAACACGTTTTGCGCCAAGCCCCACCGGGCGTATGCATGTGGGAAATCTGCGCACGGCGCTGTATGCCTATCTGGTGGCAAAGCATGGGGGCGGCGATTTTGTACTGCGAATTGAGGACACGGACCAGGAACGCTATGTAGAGGGCGCGGTGGAGATTATCTACAGGACCCTTGCGCATACCGGACTGGTTCATGACGAGGGGCCGGACAAAGATAAAGGCGTAGGGCCGTATGTGCAGAGCGAGCGGCAGGCGAAGGGGATTTATCTGGAATATGCCAGACAGCTTATCGCAAAAGGGGAGGCCTATTATTGCTTTTGCGATAAGGAGAGGCTCGCGACCCTGACGCGGGTAGTGGCAGGCAAGGAAATCAATGTCTATGACAAGCATTGCCTGCATCTTTCCAGGCAGGAAGTGGAGGAGAAGCTGGCTGCAGGGATTCCCTATGTGATAAGGCAGAACAGCCCGACGGAGGGTGTGACTACTTTCCACGACGAGATTTACGGGGATATTTCCGTGGAGAATGCCGAACTGGACGATATGATTTTGATCAAATCGGACGGATACCCCACTTATAACTTTGCCAATGTGGTGGACGACCACTTGATGGGAATCACCCATGTGGTGCGCGGAAACGAATATCTTTCTTCCGCCCCCAAATATAACCGTCTTTATGAGGCTTTCGGCTGGGAGGTTCCGGTCTATATCCACTGTCCCCTGATCACGGACGAGGAACACCACAAGCTGTCGAAGCGGTGCGGGCATTCCTCTTATGAAGATTTGGTGGAGCAGGGATTTCTGACCGAGGCGATTGTAAATTTTGTGGCGCTTTTGGGCTGGAGCCCGGAGGGGGATAACGAGATTTTTTCCCTGCCGGAACTGGTGGAGGCTTTTGATTATCACCGGATGTCCAAGTCGCCCGCCGTGTTTGATTATACGAAACTCAAATGGATGAACGGCGAGTATATCAAAGCCATGGATTTTTCCCGCTTTTTGGAAATGGCCAGACCGTATTTGGAGAAGGCGCTGACCAAAGGGCAGGATTTGGAGAAGATTGCGGCGATGGTGAAAACCAGAATCGAGGTTTTCCCGGATATCACAGAGATGGTGGATTTTTTTGAGACGCTGCCGGAGTATGATCCCGACATGTATGTGCATAAGAAGATGAAGACCACCAAAGAGAGCGCGCTGGAGGTGCTCACGGAACTTCTGCCGGTACTGGAGGAGCAGGAGGCGTATTCCAACGACGCTTTGTATGCGGTACTGTGTTCCTATGTGGAGAAAAAGGGCTGCAAGAACGGTTACGTTCTCTGGCCGGTGCGCACGGCGGTTTCCGGCAAACAGATGACGCCTGCGGGAGCCACCGAGATTATGGAGATATTGGGAAAAGAAGAGTCCCTTGCCAGAATCCGCAAAGGCATCGCGCTTTTGCAGGGTAGAGTGTGAGGAACCGGAGCGGAGGAATTTGCAAAAAAACAGACAACAGCAGGAGGCGATTGCCTGGGACACGGGACCGGCCCTGGTTTTGGCCGGTCCGGGTTCCGGCAAGACCTTCACAATTGTGGAACGGGTTTGGTATCTGACGGAAGTCCGCAAGATCGACCCGTCCCGTATTTTAGTCGTTACATTCACAAAAGCGGCTGCCCGGCAGATGCGGGACCGCTTCTTTGCCAGGATGGAAGGGAGTTTCCGTCCGGTGACCTTTGGCACATTTCATGCCGTCTTTTTTCAGATTTTAAAAAGTTCCCGCCGGTATGCGTCAGGACGCATTTTATCGGAGCGGGAAAAGAGGGAATGCCTGCGCACGGTGCTGCAGTCGTCGGGCGTGGAAATTTTGCAGGAGGAGGGAGCGGAAGAAGGACTTCTCTCCGAAATCGGATTTTTAAAAAATGCAGGAAAAATACCGGAGGATTTTTGCAGCGCCTTTCTGGAGATGCCGTTGTTTAAAAAGGTTTTTATGCGGTTCCAGAGACAGATTTTTGAGGCGGGCAGACTGGATTTGGATGATTTCGCGGCGGCAGCAGAGCATCTTTTATTGACCGACAGACAGGCGCTGGAAGCGTGGAGACAGCGGTTTTCCTATATTCTGGTGGACGAATTTCAGGATATCAATGCGGTGCAGTACCGTGTGATAAAGCTGCTGGCGGGCAGCGGGCAAAATCTGTTTGCGGTGGGGGACGACGATCAGGCAATTTACGGATTCAGGGGATCCGATCCGGCCATCATGCGGCAGTTTGTGCAGGACTTTCCGGGGATCAGGCAGATTACGCTCTCGGTGAATTATCGGTGCAGCGCAGGCATTGTGGAAACGGCGGGGAAACTGATTGCCGTGAACAAACAGCGGTTTCCAAAAGAAATTACGGCAGGGAAGACGGCAAAAGACGAAAGGGAAGGGCACTCCAAAACGCCGGACAGCCGGGGAGGGGTGGAAGAATCCGCAGTCTGGAAGCCGTTGTCCGGGGATCAAACCGTGCGGGTCGGCAGTTTTGCGGACCGCAGGCAGCAGGCGGCGGCCGTGTGCGGACGGATACGGGATTTTTATAAAAACGAGACTGCCAAAACCGTTGCCGCCATTTTCCGGACGAATACGGACTGTGTGCTGCTGGCGGAGGCGCTGGGGGAAGCAGGGATTCCTTTTTCCATGAAAGAGAAAGTCAAAAATCCCTATGAGCATCCGGTCTGTCAGGATTTGCTCGCTTATCTGCGGTTTGCCAAGGCGGAACGGACAAGAAAGGATTTTTTCAGGATAATGAACAAGCCCTGCCGGTATATAGCCAGACAAAAGGTGGAGGAGGGACAGGTCACATTTTCCGCGCTCTGCAGGGCATACCGGGATAGTCTCCATATGCAGCCGGTGCTTTTGAAAATGCAGGCGGATATCGGCAGGATTGCCGGGATGGATTTGTATGCCGCCGTCAATTATGTGCGCAGGGGAATCGGTTATGATGCATATGCCAGGAAGCAATGGAGGGGGGACGCCTATACGCAGGCCATGGAAGCGGCGGATTTCTTTCAGGAAAGCGTGCGGCGGTTTGACAGCCTGGAACGGCTGGAGGAGCATATGGAGGCTTACCGGGAGACGCTGCTGCAATCTTTCAAAAAGGAAGAAATTCCGGAACATGCGGTTTGTATCACGACGCTGCATGCGGCTAAGGGGCTGGAGTATGACGTGGTATTTCTGCCGGACTGCAACGAAGGGATTGTGCCGCACAAAAAGAGCGTGGGGCAGGGCGCCCTGGAGGAAGAGAGACGGATGTTTTATGTGGGCATGACCCGGGCGAAGGAATTGCTTTTTTTGGGGTGGGTGTCCGGAAATGCCAGGGAGCCGGGATTTGCGTCCCGCTTTTTGGCGGAGTGCGGATACCGGGAAACTTATCGCAGCGTTTAAAAAATCATTTCCGCCGGCTGCACGTCCCACTTTGCATAAGATTTGTGCCAAATTCAGGTTACATAGCCCGCCATGCGCCCATCCTTTGACGCAAATCTTTCGCAAATTGTGAAGCACATCCGGCAGAAAGCATTTCTCAAACACGTCCTGGGCTTAATCGTCGATCTCTTCGGGGTCAACCAGTTCGTCAAATTCACAGTGGTCGAGATATTCGTCGAAAGCCTCCTCCACCTTTTCGTATTCGGTATCGTCGTCGATATAGCCAAGCTGCGGTTCCTCGTTGGGGTCATCCGGATTTTCGCTGTAACGGTAGAACCAAACTTCTCCGTCGTCGTTTGTGCCGTCCTCCTCAAGGGGCATCAGGACAATATAGTCGTGCCCTTCCACCTCAAGGATGGTAACCACGGCGCAGGTTACGCTAGAGCCGTCGTCCAGATCCAAGGTGACTGTCATCTCCTCATCCTGTTCATTGTATTTGCCCATTCTGGGGCCTCCTTTCCTGTTAAGCCTGTTGCTGCCGTTTGTTTTATCATACCGTAAGTTCGTGTAGCATGCAATGAAAATTTGTGTTATAATTTTAAGCGATAAAACCGAAAATATATGAATTCAGGCAAAGTTATAAAAGTATTCCCACAGGCAGCAGTCGGGACGGGCGGTATCCGTCAAGACGGCAGCCGCAAGGGCCAAAACCGCAGGCAGAGATTCAAAAGAACAGGAGCATACCGGGATGAGACATGAGATTACTGTTTTAAAGGGAGAGCCCTATCCGCTTGGCATAACGGTTAAGGGAAAAGACGGGATAAATTTTGCGGCCGTATTACCGGGCAAAGAGGAGGGCGGCGTAATTTTGTATCCGAAACGGGGGGGCGTGCAGCTGCGGTTTCCCTTTCCGGAAGAAAATACGGTGGGAAACGTGCGCTGTATGAGGCTTTTGGGAATCCGGATGCAGGAGTATGAATACAATTTTTACGTTGGGGAAGAGGTGGTTGTGGATCCCTATGCCCGCAAGCTTTCGGGCAACGAAAGGTGGGGGAAGCGGGTGGATCCTGCGCTGCGCTGCGACATTTTGGAAGGGGAATTCGACTGGGGAACAGACCGGCCTTTGGAAACGGAAATGTGCGACAGCATCCTGTACCAGCTTCATGTGCGGGGGTTTACCAGACACCGCTCCTCCATGGTAAAGCACAAAGGGACATTTTTGGGGATTGTGGAGAAAATTCCGTATTTAAAAGAATTGGGTGTCACGGCGGTGGAACTGATGCCTGCCTATGAATTTGTGGAACTGGAACGGCCGAAGGGAAAAAGTTATACGATGGCGCAGGCGGCAAAACATTATATGGAGCCGTCGGCTGACGAAGAGAAAGTGAGAATCAATTATTGGGGGTATAAAAACGGATTTTATTTTGCGCCGAAGGCTTCTTATTGCAGTACGCAGGATCCGGTGACGGAATTTAAAAGCATGGTGAGAGCCCTGCATGAAAACGGGCTGGAGGTCATTATGCAGTTTTATTTTCCGCCGGGCGTGGGACAGGGGTTCATTTTGGAGACGCTCAGGTTTTGGGTCTGGGAATATCACATTGACGGCGCGCATTTGCTGGGAGAGGCGCTGCCTACGGTTTTGGCGGCCACCGATCCGCTGCTTGCCAAGAGCAAACTGTTTTATTATGATTTTCCCTGTCAGGAGATTTACGTTTCTCCGGATGCCGCCGTCGATGTCCGGCTGGCTTGTTACCGGGATGATTTTTTGTATGATATGCGGCGTTTTCTAAAGGGGGACGAGGATACGCTGGGAAGTATGCTTTATCAGCTTAGGAAGAATCCCCGCCAGATGGGCGCGGTGAATTATATCGCCAACTACGAGGGATTTTCTTTGGCGGATTTGGTAAGCTATGAGCGCAAGCATAACGAGGA
>DERU01000203.1:568-1294 GCA_002361095.1 Lachnospiraceae bacterium UBA3332 | reverse complement strand
TGAGCGCAAGCATAACGAGGAAAACGGGGAGCAGAACCGGGACGGCAATCCTTATAACGCAAGCTGGAACTGCGGTATAGAAGGAAAGACCAGGAAGAAAACCGTTTTGCAGCTGCGCAGAAAACAAATGCGCAATGCGGTTATGCTTCTTTTTACGGCACAGGGAACACCGATGCTGACAGCCGGTGACGAATTCGGACACAGCCGGGAAGGGAATAATAACGCATACTGTCAGGACAATGAGGTCAATTGGCTGAATTGGAAGCGCCCGGAGTCTGACCGGGATTTTTTGGAGTTTGTCAAAGCGCTGATTGCCCTGCGCAAGGCCCATCCGATTCTGCATAAGCCTGACGAAATGGTGATGACGGATTTTATCGCCTGCGGATATCCGGAACTTTCCTATCACGGAAGGGAGGCATGGCGGTTGGATATAGACCGGATCAGCCGGGAGGCGGGCGTGATGTACTGCGGGAATTACGCAAAAACGGACAGGGTGCATCATGATGATTTTTTCTATATCGCTTATAATATGCATTGGGAGGAAAAGAAACTTGCCCTTCCGGCGCTCCCGGCAGGAATGCATTGGGAAAAAGTGCTGGATTCCGAGACGGCAGGCGTGCTTTTAGAGCCGGAAGAATGGGAAAAGAGTGTGACTGTGCCTGCAAGGAGCATTCGGATTTTGAAAAGCGTTTCGCAGGAGAGGTAGGTTGAAAAACCATATGCGAC
>DERU01000203.1:0-290 GCA_002361095.1 Lachnospiraceae bacterium UBA3332 | reverse complement strand
TAAAGCGGGCAGAGGGGTTAAAATCATTGAAAGCATTACAGCATTTTAAGACGATTACCCGGCACAAATATTTGGTCATGAAAGGATGCTTTGCGGTAGGGCTTTACTGGCAGGGAATCTGCCACGATTTGTCGAAATATTCCTTTGCGGAGTTTTGGGTAGGAGCCAAATATTTTCAGGGAAACAGGAGTCCCAATAATGCGGAGCGGGAGGATATCGGTTATTCTTCGGCATGGCTGCATCATAAGGGACGTAACAAGCATCATTATGAATATTGGATTGATTACAGC
>DERU01000131.1 GCA_002361095.1 Lachnospiraceae bacterium UBA3332 | reverse complement strand
ACATCCTCATCCAGCGCATTGTAATGTGTCTCAAAAGGCCGTGCTGCCGCGCCGCCCGCATTGGCCACCAGCATAGGAGTCTCCACTTCCATGAAACCCTGTCCGTCCAGATAGCGGCGGATTGCGCTGATGATTCCGGAACGTTTTACAAAAGTATCCTTCACATCCTGATTCATGATCAAATCCACATAGCGCTGCCGGTATCTTAAATCCGTATTGGTCAGGCCGTGGTATTTTTCGGGAAGTACCTGCAGACTCTTGGAAAGCAATACCACCTCCGAGGCGTGAACCGAAATTTCCCCCGTTTTGGTTTTGAAAACTTCCCCTTTCATGCCGACAATATCGCCCACATCGTACTTCTTAAAATCCGCATAGGGCTCTTCCCCGATGCTGTCCCGCGCCACATAGGCCTGTATGCTTCCTTTCAAATCCTGTATATTGCAAAAAGAAGCCTTGCCCATGACACGCTTGAACATAATACGTCCGGCAATGCTGACGGTCTGCCCTTCCATTGTGGCAAACTGCTCCCTGATATCCGCACTGTGCGTGGTCACCTCATATTTTACATGGCGAAAAGGATCTTTCCCCGCTTCCTGCAAAGCCGCCAGTTTCTCTCTCCTCACCTTTAAAATCTGGTTCAAGTCCTGCTCCTGCGTCCTATTTACATTTTCTGCCATGTCCGTCTCCTTTATCCCAAACGTAACAGTCCGGACAAATCCGTCCCGTTACCGCAGCGCCGTGATTCCTGCAGCAATCCTAAAGTCAGTTCGACCTTTCGATTTCCAACACCTTATACTGCAATACGCCTGCCTGCGTCTCCACTTCCACCAGTTCCCCAACCTTCGCGCCGATCAGTGCCTTACCCACCGGAGATTCGTTGGAAATCTTTCCCTTGAGGCTGTCGGCCTCCGTGGATCCCACAATTTTATAGTCCAGTTCTTCATCATACTCCAGATCCAAAATTTTAACCTGGCATCCGATATTAATCCTGTCAAGATCAACCTCGTCCTCCACGACAACTTCGGCATTTTTCAGAATCTTTTCCAATTCCTCGATTCTCGCCTCGATATCCCTCTGCTCGTCCTTGGCGGCGTCATATTCCGCATTTTCGGACAGATCGCCCTGTTCCCGCGCCTCCCTGATCTTCTGCGCCACTTCCTGCCGTTTATTCACTTTCAGTTCATGCAGTTCTTCCTCGTATTTGCGCAGTCCCTCATAGGTTAAAATATTTTTCTTTTCTTCCATAACAATCCCTCTTGTCCCCATCCGCCTGCTTTGGCAGATATTTAAATTACTCTGCCGGTCTGGCATATCGCAGGGCTGTCGCCAAACGGATCCGGCAGGCATACTTGCCTCACAACGGGCGTTTTGGAAAGCCGCCGATACCCCGTTGCAATCACATCACATTGTACCTTGCTTTGAATGCAGTGTCAAGGTAATTTCGGGCAGATATATAGGAAATATCCGCCCTTTTTTGCCGCATCACCCTCCGCTTTTCCGGACAGGAGGTCAGATCCAAATATAAACTTCCCGCCGCCATCTTTTTTGCCGGAATCCTGCTGTCCGCGCACAGATCCACCACCGCCGTCCTGCGTCCGTCGGTATCCGGTATCCGGTCTGTGACACACGCTGCAAGGCCGCTCTCTTCATAAATCCAATCCAGAAACGTCTCCGTCCCGCTTCCCCAGCCGTTCCCCACCAAATATAAACGGTTTAAATCCGTAAAAACCATTTCCAGAAAACGTTCCTGCCACCATCCCGTCCGCCTGTACGCTCCGTCCCCATCTTCTTCCCGTTTTTGGGTTCTTTGTGACAAAACCACAAGATTGTCCCGAAAAGGCTGTCTTTGCAGAATAAAGGCTGCCAACTCCGGTTCCGGAAAAGGCTGTTTCCATCCCGGAAAATACGGTTCCAGTTCCGGCGCTATCCATAATTCCTGCGTTTCACCGCCCAGGCTGCGCACAAAATCCGTCAGCTTCCTGCCTCCCGCCCAGACAGCCGGTATCAGGTACAGGCACACCACGTTTTCCTGCCAAAAAAATCTCTCAATCTGCGGTTTCGCCGCCCGTGGCAGAAATCCCTTTTTTCTTTCGGCTGCCGGCCCAAGCATAAGATAATTGATTTCACCCATGGTTCATCTTATGACAAAAGGATCTCTTTCATACCCTCCACCAATTGATCCATGGACTCCGTTTCGTTAATTTTCCGGCGCAGCGCAGAGGAATTTGGGAATCCTGCCGTATACCACGCCATATGCTTGCGCATTTCCCGCACCGCAATGTAAGCCCCTTTATGTTTTACGGAAAGAGCGGCATGGGCAACGATCATATCGTAAACCTCCTGCCGGGAAGGTCTTTGGGGAATCTCTTGGCCTTCCAGCATGGCCGCGATTTCCCGGAATATCCAAGGGTTTCCCTGTGCCCCGCGTCCCACCATCACAGCGTCACAGCCGGTTTGTTCCAGCATTTCTTTTGCCGCCCCTGCTCCTGTCACATCCCCGTTTCCGATTACCGGAATCCGCACCGCCGCTTTGACCTTTGCTATACTGTCCCAGTCTGCCTGTCCGGAATAGTACTGTTCCCTGGTCCGCCCGTGTACGGCCACCGCTGCGGCACCCGATTCCTGCGCAATACGGGCGATCTCTACCGCATTCGCATGGGCATCGTCAAATCCTTTCCGGATTTTTACCGTAACGGGCTTATGAATTGCCCGTACCGTCTTTTCAATAATCCTTCCCGCCAAAGCCGGATTTTTCATGAGGGCGCTGCCCTCCCCGTTATTGACCACCTTCGGTACCGGGCATCCCATATTCAGATCCAGCACCGCAAAAGGACGCTCCTCTATCCGTTTCGCCATCTCGCTGACAATATCCGGATCCGAGCCAAACAGCTGTAAAGATACGGTTCCCTCACCGGGATGTATCCGCAAAAGTTCCTCCGTGTTTCTGTTGTGATAAAAAATCGCTTTCGCGCTGATCATCTCCGTGCATACCATCCCGGCCCCCTGCTGCGCGCAAAGCAAACGAAATGGCAGGTCGCTTACACCTGCCATGGGAGCCAAAATTACCCTGTTTTTTAAGGTCACGTTTCCGATCCTACACTGCTCCATGCCCTTTGGTTACCCCCTGTCCATGCCCTTCCGGTTCTTTTCGTAAAGAATCCGCAGTCCGTCCAGCGTCAGGGAACTGTCGTAGATGTCAATTGCCTCCGTTGCATCCGCGATAATTCTTCCCATCCCGCCCGTAGCCACCACCTTCAGATCCGCAAATCCGGTTTCCTTCTTCACCTGATTGATAATATACTCCGTCTGGCCGATTTGTCCGTATACCAGCCCGGCCTGCATACTGGAAACGGTCTCCCGCGCCAGTATGGAATCCGGCTTTTTGATCTCGATCTCGGGCAGCTTTGCGGTATCCTCCCAAAGCGCTTTTGCCGAAATCCGGATGCCGGGCGCCGTAATGCCCACCCCAAACCTACCGTCTGCCGTGACCAGGTCATAAGTGGTTGCCGTACCGAAATCCAAAACCAGTACAGGCCCTCCATATTTTTCGTAGGCCGCCACCACATCCACAATCCGATCCGGGCCGATCTCTTTTGGATTCTCGGAAGTGATCCGGATCCCCGTTTTGATGCCTGTACCCACGATAAGCGGTTCCGTTTTCAGATACCGCCTGACGGCCCCCGTCAGGGAATGCATGACGTTTGGCACGACGCTGGCAATAATCGTGCCCTCAAGCCGCTCCCATTCCACCTGATTGACTTTTAAAAGTTCACGGATCGTAATGCCATACTCGTCGCTGGTCCGCTGCATTCTGGACATCATCCGGAATGTGGTGGTCAGCCGCTTTTTTTCATACACACCGAAAGTAATATTGGTATTTCCCACATCAATGACCAAAATCATTCCTGCTCCCATCCGCCCGCTTTGGCGGGCGCCCCGCACAAAGAAATTTATTCCCCCAAAAGATCTTCCTGCAAAATAAAGACGCGGTAATACAGACTCAGGGATTCCAAAAGTTCCTGCCGCCGTCTCCGGATCTCCGCCACCAGCAGGCCGCTGGAAATTTCGTCATACAAAAGATCGTCCTCCGCCGCATCCGTCTCCAGCGCCAGCGTTCCGTCCGGCTCAAACACAATCGTAAAAATACCGCCCACCTCCGCCGTAAAGAGCACACATATGATATGCAGTTCATCCTGCACGGACTGCGGAATTCCCCGGAACTGCTCGTTAAAATAATATTTCTGCTCATAGGCGTTCGCCCCGCAGAGCACGATTTTTTCCCCGTTTCCAAACGTCTCAGACATAGCCATACATTCCCCTCACCGACACTTCCCCGGCATAGACCGCCTCTACTTTTCCGTCGCTGCGGCGCACCAACAGTTCGCCCCGGTTGTCAATCCCAAGCGCTATGCCTTCCCACTCTTCTTTGGGATCCAATACTTTTACCGGCGCATTTATATTCACCAGGAGGGCTTCATACTCTCTTTTCAACCCGGACAGATCCCCGTCCCGTTCCAGCCGTTCGTAAAAATCCGCAAATATGTGCAAAACATCCGCAAGCAGCCTTTCCCGGTCCGTCTCCTTCCCGTTTTCCAGCCAGAAAGAGGTCGCTTTCTCCCGGATGTCATCGGGCACCGCTTTTTGGTTGACGTTGATTCCGGTTCCGATAATCAAATAGAAGCCGCCGTCCTCCTTGAAAAAAAGTTCCGTCAAAATGCCGCAGACCTTTTTGCTGCCGATCACCACATCGTTGGGCCACTTAATCCTGGCAGCAAGCCCCAGCTTTTGCGCCGCCCTGGCAACCGCAATCGCCATGACCGGCGTTACCATCCCCGCTTTGTCCGCAGAAAATTCCGGGAAAAGCAACAGGCTGAAATAAATGTTCTCTCCCGGCGGCGAGACCCAGTAACGTCCCCTGCGCCCCCTTCCCGCTGTCTGCTGTTCCCCCACCGCAACAAAACCGTGGGACGCGCCGCTCTTTGCCGCCCGTCCTACATCCAGACTCGTGGAATCGGTCACATCCTTGACCGCCAGTTCCCGGCCAATCGGGCAATTACCAATCAGCGCCGTCAGTTTTTCCTTTTCCATTTTTCCAATCCCCTGTAGCGGTGCATCCTTCCAAACAGTCGTGCCCTTCCGCTCACAGCTGCGCGCCCAAAGTCGCCGCCATCACGGCCTTGATGGTGTGCATGCGGTTTTCCGCCTCATCGAATACCACCGACGCTTCCGACTCGAACACTTCGTCTGTAACTTCCATTTCATAAATGTTAAACCGATCCCCGATTTCCCTTCCGATTCCTGTGTTGCGGTCATGAAATGCCGGCAGACAGTGCATGAAAATAGCGTTTCCCGCATTCTGCATTACATTGCGGTTGACCTGATACGGGGAAAGATCCTGAATCCGTTCCACCCATACCGCATCCGGCTCCCCCATGGACACCCACACATCCGTGCAGATCACGTCCGCGTTCTTAGTTCCCGCCTGTACATCCTCCGTCAGGGTAATGGTCGCCCCGGTCTGCCCCGCAAGTTCCCTGCACCGCTCCACCAACGCCTTATCCGGAAAATACCGGGAAGGCGCGCATGCCGTAAAATGCATCCCCATCTTGGCGCACAGCACCATATAGGAATTTCCCATGTTATAACGGGCATCCCCCATATACACCAGTTTCACGCCCCTGCTCCGTCCCAAATGCTCCCGTATGGTCAAAAGATCCGCCAGCATCTGGGTAGGGTGGAATTCATTGGTCAGACCGTTCCATACCGGAACCCCGGCAAATTTGGCCAATTCCTCCACAATCTCCTGTCCGTATCCCCGATACTCGATTCCTTCGTACATCCTTCCCAATACGCGCGCCGTATCCCGGATGCTCTCTTTTTTCCCGATCTGGGAACTGGAAGGATCCAGGTATGTGGTTCCCATCCCCAAGTCATGCGCCGCCACCTCGAAGGAACTGCGGGTCCTGGTGCTGGTCTTTTCAAAAATCAGCGCCACATTCCTGCCGCGCAGCACGTCCACCGGCCTGCCCGCCTTCTTTCTCGCTTTTAAATCCGCCGCAAGGTCAATCAGATATTCGATTTCTTCCGGCGCATAATCCAACAATTTTAAAAAATGCCGTCCCTTCAAATCCATCTTTGCTCCCATCCGCCCGCTACGGCGGGCACTCAAACCAAGGAGATTGAAAATTTTCATTTCCAATCCATTATTCCCCAAAAATCATGGCACTATTATAAGATGCAACGCTTCGGTTTGTAAACCTCTAAAATGCCATTATCAAAAAAATTTGTAGCAGTTTGGCCCCCATGGCAGCGGCTTAAGACGGGAGGCAGGCACGCGGACCGGGCGGAAGCGGCAGCAGAGGATCCGC
>DERU01000095.1:9320-9489 GCA_002361095.1 Lachnospiraceae bacterium UBA3332 | reverse complement strand
AAGCTGCCCTAAGAGCCGCTCCCAGTCCGGGCAGGCTAACAGGTTTGCGTCCAGGAGCTTGATTTCCTTTTCTCCCCTCCAAAACTCGGATAGGTCTGCCACCGCCACCGTTTTCCTCCCCTCTTTCTCCCCTACGATGCAGAAGCCGCAGCCCCGTGGACAGCCCCGT
>DERU01000095.1:944-9142 GCA_002361095.1 Lachnospiraceae bacterium UBA3332 | reverse complement strand
CAGCAGCTTGATCTCCTTCTGCCCACACCAGAACTCCGAAAGGTCGGCCACCGCTACACTCCTTAACCCCTCCTTCTTCCCCACGATACAAAAACCGCACCCACGGGGGCAGCCCCGTGACAAAAAGCCGTAGGCAGTCCCGGCAAACTGCGGATATATCCCGTAATCCGGGCAGGTATGCTCCACATCGTCGGGCAGGCAGTTAGAAAGCCCGTAGCCTGTGCCGCCCCGGATAATCTGGTCGGCACGGATCCTGCCGGTAAAGTCTTTGGAATAACTGTCCGTAAAGACGCGGCTCATATATACAAGGTCATACCGCCTGCGCCCGTCGTGCCATTCCACAGTATCGCCCCGTGCCTTGTGGTAAGCGGAAAGCTTCATCAGGCACAGGTTTGGCCATCGGTGGCCGTCCACGTCAATCAGTCCTATTTTCAGTGTGATCCCTCCTTTTTAAGTCCGCTGGCTGTCTAAGTAGGCAAATTCCAGCTGATTCTTACATATCCCGCTGCACAGGTAGCCACTCTGGAATGGCACCCGTTTCGCTTTTTCCATTCCTTTTCCTGTGTACTCCACCCGTGGGCTGAGCCAGAGCATTTCCACCCGGTTTTCATAAAACATCCGGAACCGTTCTTTGCTGTCAAAAATGCCCTGAAAATTCAGCAGCATGGCAAATGGCCTGCCGATCTCATACAGCCGCCGGATCACCTGCCCCTTTAAACTGTAAGGCGGGTTGCTGACGATATAATCACAGTCCGGCACGTCAGCCGTAAAAAAATCCTGCCCGGTGTGGATATGCCCATAAATGACATGGAATCCGTGTCCGGACAGGACTTTGACAAACTCACTTTCTGCCGTATCGAACGGACACCAGACCACAGCGCCGGCCTTCAGCCGCTCCATGATCGGATATACCGCATAAGCAGGGGTGAAATATTCATCATTCTTATGGAACTGGTGTTGTATCTGTATCCTTGTCGCCTCCTTCCTTTGTCAGCCGTGGCAGGATCATGTCCCTCACGTAAACCGGGTTGATTTCCGCAGCAATAAAATCCCGTCCATGTTTGATGCATGAAACGATCTCACTGCCTGATCCTGCAAATGGTATCACTACTAAATCTCCCGGATCGCTGCTGGCAAGCAGGATCCGCTCTGCCAGTTTTTCCGGTTTCTGTGTGGGATGCCCGGTTGATTCTTTGTAGTTTGGCATGACCCTGGAAAATTCCCAAACATTCCCGCAGCTTTTCCCTTTGGGATTTTTTCTCTTGTCCTTCTCCCACCCACTATGGTAAGGAATCCGTATTCTGTCATGGTTGATCTCATGCAGAGGGTTACTGTAGAACCACATAAATTCCGTTTCATGCCGGTAACATGCTTTTCCCGGCCGTCCTGTTGCAAAATTCCAGACGATCAGGTTGCGCTTCGTCCAGCCAAACCGGTCTAACACATGGACGGATAGCTTATCTATCATCTGGCAGCTCCCCCAGCAGTAAAAGGCTCCAGTGGGTTTTAATATCCGGTAACACTCCGACACCCACTGAAAACACCATTCCAGATACTGCGGAATGGAATCATAGACAAAATCAAAAGGCCCTTTCATGTGGTAGTAAGGGGGATCTGCGATCACCAGGTCTGCGCTCATGGAAGGAAGCGATTGCAATATTTCCACGCAGTCCGCTTCATAGACCTGGTTCCGTTTTATCTCCATATATCACCTTTCCTTTCTTAAACAGCCATGAATTGCAGGTCATCAATCTTTTCTGTAACTTTATCAGTTATAATTGTCACTCAATGCCCGCATTTTAAGGCAGCCGACCCCCGCTGTAGAACTTTGATAACCAGTAGCTTGTGTCAAGACTGGCGTAAGAAATTGGCGAACCGCAGTGGATCATGCGCCCGCCGCCTACATAGATCCCAACATGGGTGACAGGGGTAGCCGCCGAATAGGTTCCGGTAAAAAAGACCAGATCCCCCGGCTGCATGTCCGCCCTGGAAACCGGGGTGCAGAGATTGTAAAGCCCCTGCGCCGTCTGCCTGCCCACGTTCCCTACGCCGGAATGGTTGATGACCCACGACACATAGCCGGAGCAGTCAAAGGAAGTAGCCGGCGAGGAACCGCCCCAGACATAGGGGAATCCCAGGTATTTTTCCGCTTCCGCCAGCATGGCTTCAAAACTGCCGTCGCCCATGGCCGCTCCCGGATTTGCCGCAAAATCAGGCATACCGGTCGCTCCGCCGCCCGGAAGGTAGCCGTATCCGCCGTTATCCACATAATAATAGGGGTTTAAATACTGGCCGTTATGGGTGACTTCCAGATGTAAATGTGCCCCGGTGCTGTTCCCGGTGTTCCCCACAGCGGCAATGACGTCACCCCGTTTTACTTCCTGTCCCGCCCTGACTGAGAGGGTGGAGCAGTGGGCGTACCGTGACTGGTAGCCGTCCTCCCCTTCGATCACAACACACAGGCCGTAGTCCCCGGCATTTTCCGCCGATACCACACGTCCGTCCTGCACGGCTTTGATCGGCGTCCCTGCCGCGACGCCGATATCAACGCCCCGGTGGAGGTCTTTTGCCCCGGTCGTGGGGTGTACCCGGTAGCCGTATGGGCTGGTAACATAAGGGATCCACGCAAAATCAAAAGGATTCCCATAGCACTGGCGGTTGCCGCAGGTCTGCATATATACGCCGTAACGGTCTGTCTGGTCGCCTGGCGCAAGGCTGGACGCGATGATCTCCGAGAGCGGGCGCACGGTCAGCGTGGTCTGGAGGACATACCAGTCATATTCCTGTTCCTCGTCATTCTCGTCAATGTAGGTGCGGATCTCCACGATCTCTGTCCGGGTGAGCTGGTACTGCTGTCCGAACAGCCGGTCAAGCTCCGCCTCCACCTGTGCATAGGTAAAGTCCCCGTAAGCCGCCGTGAGGTATCCCATCAGTTCATAGGGGTTGTGGCCGATCTCGCCGATATTGTAGCGGTATTCATCATAGTTTGGATAATCCGTCTCCGTACTGTTGATGTTCCTTTGCAGGTCGGTCTCCAGTTCGGTATAGTACAGTTCGCTTTTCTCAATTTCCGGATCCTCCGCCACATAACAGGTGGATATCACTGCCGATTGTACGCCGGTGAGCATGGCGGAGCAGGAAGAAAACAGGGAGCCGCACATGGCAAAAATAAGGACGCCCACAGCGACGATCCCAAGGACTGCTTTGTGGGCGATGATTTTCTGCGCGATGGCGCGGATCACCTGCCCGGCAGCGGTCAGGACGTTGGTGGTGTGCTTTGCCCCCTTTGCCGTTTCCCTTGCCGCGGCGGCATATTTCCGTTTCAGTTTCTGCTTCTGGATCCATTTGGATAATGCTTTTTTCTTCTGTAATTCCGGGTTATCCAGAAGGAGTTTTTGGTAAGCCGCGTTTACGTTGGCTTTTGCCAGACGTTTTTCCGCGCGGCGCACTTCCCGGTAAGGCTTATCGTGCAGCCCGCGCTTGTTCCAGCGCAGAAACCGCCCTCCGGCGCGTTCTGCCGTAAACTCCGCCTTGTGCGCCGCCTCCACGCCCACGTTGTCCCGCTCCGTTTCCCGGATCTTCTGGTGCAGCTTTAAGGAAGCAGTGGTCACAGCAGTCCACCGCAGGGCCGTCACCGCTCGTTTCGGCAGCGGCGGCTTTTCGTATTCCGGGATCACTTCGGTTTCAAACTGTAACCGGCGCTTCACCTTCCCGGATTCACTGTCATACTGCTTCTGCAAATGGGCACGGCGACGGGTCGGCAGTTTGGATTGTGCCTTTTCCAGTTTTTTTCCTGCTGATTCGGCTTTGTGCTGCGCCGATTCATATTTTTTCTGCTGTCTGGACAGTCCCGGAGGTTTCCCCTGATCCGGCGCGTCGTTTTTTCCGGCGGCAGTTTTCCGTTCCTCCGGCGGCAGTTCGCTCCGGTCATATTGCAGGCGGGACGGGCTTTCCGGCCTTTTTTCTTCAGCCAAAAACTTTGCCGCCAGCCTCTGTTTTTCTTTTGTACGGTTTCCGGGCGGTTCCATCGTCCTGTTATCCTCATGTTCAAACCGGAGCCGTCCGGTTTCCTGGGACGCAGGAGCCTTTCCCTGTTCCTTTTCTATGGCTTTCTGCCCTGGCTTTGCCGCTTCGGCAGCAAACCTCCGCGCCTGTTTCTTTTTTGCCGCCGTCCGGCCTTTGGGATTTGCCTGCTCCTTTCTGGTCTCTGTCCGGCTCTGGGGTTTTGCCTCCTTTCCATCCACATGGATAAATCGGAGCCGTCCGGTTTCGCTTATTTCCGCGTCAGATTCCGGCAGGCTGTCATCGGATATTTTTTCAGTCCCGGCGGAAAACTTTACCGCCATTTTCTTTTTTACTGCCGCCCGGTCTTTTCCTGCTTCCCCATTTGTTTCCTTCGGCTCGAATTGCAGCCGCCCGGTTTCATGGAGCGGCGGGGAGTGAGGGGGCATCCCGTCCCCCGGCGCGCCATCCGGTTCGGTATCTCTGCCCGGAATGGGTGTATCCGCTTCAAAATGCCGTCTTACCGCCGCCCGCGCTTTCCTTCCTGCCTGCGGTTCTGTCACGGGATCCGGGGTCCAGCCGGCTCCTGGCGGTGTATCCGGCAAATCCATGGGTTTTTCCTGCCCTGAATGGGAAGAATGATGTTTTTTTGACGGTTCCGGCGGCACGTTCGTATCTCCAAGCGTATGGTTATCCCCGGCGGTATCTCCTTCAGCCGAAAAAGACTGCTCCTGGAAGATCGGAACATCTGCGGCTTCCCGCATGGAAGCAGGGGCATTTGTCGGCCCCCATATTTCCGGCGCGGCGGCCTCCGAGAAACGGTCGTTTATATCCTGCGGCACCGGCGGGTTTTCCGGCGGCTGGTACGCCGGGTTATGTCCCTGTTTCTGTTCCGCTGTCTGTATGCGTCCCTGGGATCGGTGCCCGGCTGAGGTGTCTGCCTGCCGTTCCTGCCGGAAAGAAATTTCTTCAAGGCGGGTGCTGATCCGCTGCTGTGTCCCCTGGGTCAGGTTTTTCTCCGTCAGCCCGTCGCGGGTCATTTTCTGTACTTTTTTATCCCGCACCTTAAATTCCTGCCCTCTCATAATGCCGCCTCCTGTGCTTTCCGTCCTTTATCCGGTGCAGGGGCGGTATGGGCGGCGGCACGGTTTTTCTTCTCCTTTAAGTCTTTCAGCACGGAAGGCTTTTCTTTTGGTTCCTCCGCCTTATCTGGCTGCTGTTCCTGTCCGTCCAGGGCGGCGGTCTCTTTCCGAGCTTCCTTCCCGTCCCTGCCAGCGGAAGCGGCATCCATTTCCGGCTGTGTTTTCTCCGCCGCCTGTTCCAGACGTTCCACGCTGCCAATGGCGGCGAGAGCCAGATTGTTCAGTTTATTTAAGATGTTCCGTTCCGCACGGAGGGGTGCAAGGACAGCCGCCTGGAAGCGGCCCTCCGTGCCTCCGTCCACAGTCACCATTTCTTTTCCGGCAGCGGCGCGGCCTGCGTTCTTTAAATGCCCGCCCACGCTCCGCAGTTCCTTTCCCACAGCTTCCACCTTCTCAATAGACTGCCTGATTTCGGTAATGGAACCGGATAAATTTTTTTGCATGGCTTCCAGCGTCTTTTTTGCCCCGATCGCGGAAACGGCTTTATCCAGGGCTTTTACGCCGGCCTGTTTTATGCCGGCAGCCGCCTCTTTAGCACACGTTATGATCTGTTCCTTTAATCCCATGATCCCCTCCTGCATGGCATGGATCCGGTTATCTACCGCGTCTATGGTACGGGAGACAAAGCCTTTTTCCGGGCTTTCCTGCATTTTGGCCAGCTGTTCCCTGGCCTGCGCCAGTTCCTGGGACGCCGCCCTTAGCTGCTCCGCCATGCTCTCCATCTGCCAGAGCAGGATGGAATAGTCATGGCCTGCATCCGGCCTGTTGTTTTCCACCAGCATCCGGTAAAACTGCCGGACGGCTTCGTTTTCCATAAGCTGCCCGCCCTGCGCGTTGTTCTCGTTCATTGTTCCGCCCTCCTTTCCGCCGCTGTTTTATCAGGCTTCCGCCAGATCTTCGGGCCTTGTTGTTAGTAATTGATACAAACGGGTCTGTTTCGGAAAATGGTCGATAAAAGGTATGATCACATTCCCGTAAAATAAAAGCCCCTCACCGGCGTTGGAATTGGTCACATAGGAAAGCTGGTGGGGGGAGATGTTCAGCTGCTTCGCCAGGATCTGTCGGTCGCCCGCAGCCTGGTTGAGCATATAGATGAAATCGCTGTTCTCAAAGATATTTTCGATCTCCCTGGAAGAAAGGAGATCCTTCACATTCTGCGTGATGCCGGTCGGGATCCCTCCCCACTTCCGGAAACGCTTCCAGATCTCCACCGAATAGGCGGCGGTCTGTTCCTCCTTCAGTAAAAGGTGGAATTCGTCAACATAGAGCCGGGTGGACTTATGGGCTTCCCGGTTTACCGTGACGCGCCCCCAGACCTGATCCTGCACTACCAGCATACCCAGCTTTTTCAGCTGCTTCCCCAGCTCCTTGATGTCATAGCAGACGATCCGGGACTGGATATCCACGTTCGTCCGGTGGTTGAACACATTTAAGGAGCCGGTCACATAGATGGCCATGCAGTCCACCACATGCCGCGCCCGTTCGCCGCCGTATTTTTCGATCTCTTCATATAAATCCTGTAAGATTGGCATTTTCTCCGGCACAGGGTCGTTAAAAAAGCGGTGATAGACCCGGCGCAGGCACTGGTCGATGATACTCTTTTCGTCCGGCTCCACCTTCCCCATCATCAGTTCCATGAGCGACAGGATAAAGTCGCTCTTTAAAATCAGCGGGTCGTCGTCCTCGCTGTAATTTAAGTTGATGTCCATGGGGTTGATGTACTGGCTGGAAGTCGGGGATACCTTGATGACCTGCCCGCCCAGCGCCGTCACCAGCGGCGAATATTCCGCTTCCGGGTCGATAATGGCGATATCATCCGCCGTGATCAGGAAAGCGTTGGTGATCTCCCTTTTGGCGGAGAAGGATTTCCCCGCGCCGGGTGTCCCCAGGATCAGGCCGTTTGGGTTCTTTAACTTTTTCCGGTCGCACATGATCAGGTTGTTGGAAAGGGCGTTGACGCCGTAATACAGCGATTCCCCGGACTGGAAAAGCTCCTGGGTGGTGAACGGCACGAAGATCGCCGTGCTGCTGGTGGTAAGCCCCCGCTGGATCTGCACCTGGTTCACGCCCAGCGGCAGGGAGGATAAAAAGCCCTGTTCCTGCTGGTAGCTCAGCCTCCGCAGGGCGCAGTTGTATTTCTGTGCGATCCCCGCCGCTTGGAACACGTTGTTCTCCAGTTTCTGCCGTTTCGCCGCCGTGTTCATCACAAGCACCGTGACAAGAAACATCCGCTCGTTGCGGCTCTGCAAGTCCTCAAGCAGCGTCTTTGCCTCGTTCCCGTAGGTGGCAAGATCGGTCGGAATGATGTCCATGTCGTACCCTGCCCGCACCGCTTTTTTCTGCTCCTCGATGCGCATTTTGTCCAGATCGGTCAGCTTGCGCTTCACTGTCTTTATGGCTGCGCTCTGGTCGATGGACTGGATATGTAGCGTGACCACCATGCTGTTCTCTAGGTCGAGAAAATCCGCCAGCATACGGTCGGTCAGTTCCGGCGCTAAGATCTGCAAAAACGAAACCGCGCCGTAGGTCTGCCCCACCTTGAAATACTGCCCGTTCTGAAAGGTGAAACTGTCCGGCGCGATAAAATCCTTGCTGGACAGCCCGGTCTTCCAGATGGCGTCCCAGGCAAAGAGGAATTTCCTCTCTCCGGCAGGGTGGAACATCTGGTGCAGGATGGCGAGCCGTTCGTACCCGTCCAGCGCCCTTGCTTTCACTCCCAGCACCTTGAAATTCGCCAGGATATCCGCCTCAATCCGTTCCAGCCGGGTCTTTGCTGCTTTGATGTCGTCCGCCTCAATGCCAAAGGTGATGTACTTCGTCTTTGTCAGGCCGTTGTTGCCCCTGGCGAGCTGGCTTTGCAGCATCCCGGCGTATTCCCGGCGGATCCCGTTGAACATGTCGTCCTGCTCCGGGATCTCAATGGACTTCTTAAATTTCTCCATGTCCGCCTTCTGGTTCAGGAAAGAAAGCTGGAAGCGGATGGATGCGTCAAAATAGTTGAGGAAGTCGCACCAGTTCTCAAAAATGATGTTCTTATCCTCATTCTGTGCAAGC
>DERU01000095.1:496-623 GCA_002361095.1 Lachnospiraceae bacterium UBA3332 | reverse complement strand
GTTCTTGTCCTCGTTCTGCGCCAGCTGGTAGTTGATGTCTAAAAACTCGATCTGCTTCGTATAGTAGTTCCCGCCTGCCGCGCAGATGCCGTCCTGGCGCATCTCCCGGTAAGGGATCGTCTCCTGC
>DERU01000095.1:0-212 GCA_002361095.1 Lachnospiraceae bacterium UBA3332 | reverse complement strand
CCGGTAAGGGATCGTCTCCTGCGCCGATTTCGGGATCCGCCCGTCGCGCTTCGCCTTTTTTACGGAAGCGACAAGCCGCCTTTTTTCCTTTTCGGACAGCTTCCCTCCGGGTGAAAGGCGCAGGGACTTTAACTCCGCCTTATCTTTTTTGTATTGGTTTTTTGCGGCCTGCAGGGCCTTTTCCTGCTTTGCCTGCTGTTTTGTTTTCAATC
>DERU01000136.1:4544-13592 GCA_002361095.1 Lachnospiraceae bacterium UBA3332 | reverse complement strand
CTTCTGCCGTTCCCTCTCTTCATCATATTCAAATATTGACATCGCCACTACCTCCGCCCTTTGCTGCGACAAAAAGTCTGCCAACACCCCCTCCCGGATACATTCCGTCACTGCCAGATCTGCTGCTTCATGGATCGACATTTCCTTCGCGTGGCTTCGGATCCGCTCTACCAGCGTGCTGTACCCCAGCAGGGTTTTACTTTTTTCCATCAGTTCACGGTTCTTTCCAAGGTTGATGTTCAGCATCAGCACTTTCAGTTCCAAGTCCGGGTCTTCCACCGCCTTTTCATAAGCGTCAGACAGCTTCATGGTCTTTCTCTCCGGCTGTTCCTTCGTTCCGTTATAAAACACCACAAATCGGGGAACCGGTATCCTCACCAGCGTGTCGCTGTATACCGTCATGTTTTTGGTGTACTTATCCAGCAAGCGCGATATATAGCCTAAGTCGCGCAGAGGCATGTTCGGGTTGCAGGAACTTTGCTGTTCATACAAATTCAGTTCCGAACTCAATAGGAAGGATACATCATTCCTGATATTCATATAAATGGCATTCTCCAGGCGAAACACCTCCAGCGCCCCTTCGTCGGTGTAATCCGTGCCATTCAGCGCATTGTACAGTTCCAACAGTTCCTTTTTTTCCCGGTACAGCCTCCGGAATACGTTGTCTTTGTGGTTGCGTAAAATCTGCAGTCTGTCACCCATAGCCTGCTCCTTTCTGTATGGCAGGAGCCTGCTCTTTTTTCAGTTACTCCTGCATGTTGGTTGGGATTGTAAGCATAAAGTTTCTGAAAAAAGAATTTTTGATTGAAAGACCGGATTTCCTGAAAACATATGCTCGTGAATTGTTATGGCAAAAGTTTATCACATTTTACCGGCATTTGCAATTACTAATTCTTCAATAATAACCGCGGCCTAGAGCGTGGGGTGGGAAAGGGCTTGGGCCAAACCGGAGGACGGACGGCAGCGTAGGGCGGGGACGGACATTTTCCGGAGACAACATCCAAAGCGGAAAAATTCCCACCCCATAAAAGAAACAGAGCATGCTTGGTAACGGTTCAGACAAGTCTGAACCGTTACGTTATTTACTGCTATTCTCCCTAGCCATAAACAAGGCCGGTTATTTGACTAACCGGCCTTGTCGAAGATTCTTTACAGAATTTTCCCTTTCGTTTTTGTATTTTTGAAGGCATGTTTGTAATAGAACTGTTTACCCTGCAAAACGAACGCCAAAATCTTTTTTCCCAAGAATCCAGACTACTCATAGCATTTTCAGAAAAAGGACTTTTGATGAAGCGATCTGTTTACACAAGCCTGACAGAATGAAAACCCCAACAGCTTCCTTTCACATAATCACTATTTTTAGGACAGGAGCCACATCTCTTATGACATCATGACATGATTTCCGGCAAAAGTTCCTGATCTTGTTAAGAGCATGCCTCCACCTTCTAACGCAAATCCTTACTTTGGAATTTATATTTAAATTTTGTAGGTTGAGACATATTAGTGGATTAGGAAATTGAGATATGTCACAAGGCAAGTCAAAATCTGCATATATACATATTCTCCCTTAAATCCACTCTCCCGACTAATGCCTGAAATCAATAAACTATCATTTCTGATATACAAGATTCAGCGTCCCTTAAATTCCGAGGAACTTAATTATAAACCATTTCACCAGTAGAACCCGGAAGTGTTACTGTTTTACCTCCAAATATTGCATAGTGGGTGCAAGTAGCGCGATAAGTTTTTCCTTTTGTAGCTCCAGTATAGGTAGCACTTCCGCCATACTCATATGATTTATTTACTGATCCGCCTTGTATATCTATCTGTCTCCAAGAAAACACACCTGTTTTCTCTTCCAACACAATATTCTTACATCCAATCACATCAGCCTGATCGGTTGCGTTTTCGCTAAATGACACCTTTACCCCATCCGATGCACAACTAATCGAAAGAATGCAATTTGACAAAGTGCCACTAGCTGCATTTGCCTGTATAGTCATTCCCATAATCATTATTAAAATTAAACATATTGCGATTCTTTTTTTCATTTTGTAACCATTATTTCTGTAAAGAATCGACATGCCTTCGTGTCTTTATTCCACAGACAAACAAAATGGTTACAAATAAAATAAGGCCACGTTTCCATGGCCTTACAAATCTACATAATATTTCAGTTCATATTTATTCGTATTTGTTCAATATCGTCTAAATTTTCCCATTCAATGCTATAGACACATTTTCCCTCTGACCAAAGTACTTTAAAACTCTCTTCACGCTGATAATATTTAACATCATCTTTTTTGTTTATATCTTTATCAATATTCAATGGAACCCATTCATTTACATGAGTCAACTCTAAATCAGCATACTCTTTTTCGAAATACTCAATAAGAATCCATAATAGTTCCTCAGAATTCTGATTAGAATATCGGCCTTTATATGTTATATGATTTCCAACATTAAATCCATAAAGTTCCTCCAGCTTCATTCCCTCTGGAATATAATTTGGCACAAGTACTTCCGGATTCTCTTTTCTCACATCATCCCACGAATCAAAATAAATTTTTTCTTCATTTTCATCCTGCCCTATGAATTCCCGCTCCTGTTCGTTCCCCGTTACGATCATCCGCATACTGCTGATTCCGTTCTCCACTGTCTCCAGAAATGATTTCTGTTTCACTGCGCTGGTTCCAAGCGTCAGCATGGTGCCCATCCCAGCCACAGCAACAAAAGTAATTGCGATTTTTCCCCAGGTGCTCGGCACAAAACGAAACTTGCGATTCTTAGTCCCTTTTGCGTTCATTTCTGTCGCCTCTCCAGCCGCGCGGCGTCCATCGCAGTTGGGGGCAGCAAAATCTGCTTCCTCGGCCTGGGGCAATCCGTTTTTTCTTTCACTGAACCCCGTACTTTCGAGAATCCTGTCAATTTCTTCCGCAGAAAAAGCAAGTTCTCCGGAAGCCTCCATCGGGAACGGAACGATCTTGTCGCCGTTTGTGCTTTTCGCCGCCGGCATCGCATTCTTTCTGGCAATATCCTCATCCGTCACATTATATTTTTTTTTGAAACGTTCAAAGGCTTCGTCAGCATTGCGTGCCGGAAATCTCTCATCCCCTGTCGGGGATGCCTGTGTATCCGGCTGTTCTTTGACGAATGTCTTCTGCTTCCTACGGCCCCTGTCCGCCATCGGATCCAGACTGTCCAGCAGATCCAGAATCATTTGCACCTGTTTTGGGTCAAATTCTTCATCATTTGCCTGAAAAGTATACCAGTCCAGCTTATCATACAATTCTTGCACCAGCTTTTCATCACGCGGGCTCTTATTCTTGTCCATCTTCCGCACTTCCCTTATTCTTCAAACATAGCAGCCCGGGCATTTGGACTGTTACGGGCATCCGGATGTCATCATTCCCGCAGCGGCCCGGACGCCTGCCGCCGCCACGCTCCTAAACGCCTGCGCAAAAGCGCAAACACCTGTCAAAAAGTGATATGAATGAAAACGCCGACTACCAGCCATGCCAGCATCCCCATACCATTCTTCAGTTTCTTTTTCATCCTGGCAATCCTGACCTTAAAACAGGACTGTGTCACGCCGTACTTTTCCGCCAGTTCACCGGCTGTATACCCAAGTTCATAATAGTCCCGCAGCATCTGCAGTTCCACACCGGACAGTATATTCTCGGCATCGTAATAAAATTCTGCCATTTTAAAAGAATCCTGACCGCCGGTAAATTTTTCCGCAAAGATTCCCTCTTCCAGCAGGCTTTCTTCACACAGCCAGATTTTACCCTGCTTCTCAAACCACTTCAACATATAGTTGCGTGCGATGGTTTTTAAATAGCCCGAAGGATTCGGATGCGCCGCCACCGCATCCCACTTCATATAGGCGACCAGCATCACATCCTGCGTGAGATCCTCCACGGCCATATCATCCCGGTACACGGTTCTCTTGATATACGCCGCAATGTTGTCATATTCTCCCGCATATAGTTCTTCGTATGAACCGTAGCGGATATGCTCCCTTCCCATACTGCCCCCTGCCCATCCCCGTGCCTTACATTCACTTATACAATAGGGACAAATACTGAAGCAGCTGATCCAAGACCGCCTCTTTTTCCCTCGGACAATCCCGGAATATCTCAGAAACCCTTCTTCCCGTCAGCTTCTCCCCGGTTATCAGATACGTGGGTTCCAGTCCCATCTTCTCATAAACGGTCAAAACGCGCTGGACGGATATCTTGCGGACTCCTCTTTCAATTTCCCCATAGTATGTGGTAGAAATCCCAAGAAGTTCAGCAGTCTGTTCCTGCGTCAAACCCATTTTCTTACACTGCAGGCGCAGTCTTTCCCCGATTTCCACATATAAATCATTCCTCATGGCCGTTCCCTCTCCATAAAATGTCTGGTACATTAATCATACTTTTATTCCGGACATAATGAGAGTAACCATCTGTTATGATTTTACACAGAAATCGCTCTACCAGTTTGGTTTTTTCTGTCAAACTGTTATGATCTTACTCCAAACCACTGCTTTTTTCAATCTTTTTTTTGCAGAACCGCCAACACATATTCCCAAATCCGTTCTACGGACGAAATACACAATTTCTCCTCCGTTGTGTGGATATCCCTCATATCCGGGCCGATGGAAACGCAGTCCAGATCCGGAATTTTCCCTGACAGAAGGCCGCATTCCAAACCGGCGTGTATCGCTTCAATCTTCGGCTCCTTATGGTACATCTCCCGATACACGGCCACCATCTTATCACGAAGGGGGGAATCCTTCCGGTATTCCCAGGCCGGATATTCACCTGTCACCGTATGGCTGCAGCCCTGGGATTCCATGATTGCGCCGACCTTATCCAGCAAAAGTTCCTTCTCGCTTCCCAGGGAACTTCTCACAGAGTAATCCAAATGCATGGCATCTCCGGAAAGCTTCAAAATCCCCAGGTTTAAGGAAGTCTGCACCAGTCCGGGAATATCGGCGCTCATGCTCTGCACGCCGTTGGGCAGGGCAAGCAGTAAAAACGCTGCCTTCCGGCTGTCCTCCCGTGTCAAAACCGAAAAACTGCCGGTTTCCTTTTTCTGCACCGCTACGGAAAAGCCGGGATCCTTCACCGAAAGTTCTTTCGCCACAGCCTTTTCAAAACATTCCAGAGCCGCCTCGAATGCTGCCGTCTCCCCTTTTCTCACAACCGCCTCCATACGGGTCAGGCGCGGAATTGCATTATCCGCAAGCCCGCCCTCCATGGCCGCCAGTCTCACGTCCGCCGCTTTTTGACACGTATATAAAAGCCTCCCCGCAAGGCAATTGGAATTGCCCCTTTCCTTATGGATTTCCCCGCCGGAATGTCCTCCCTGCAGCCCCTCCACGCAAAGACGGTAGAGGCATCCCTCCATTTCTTCATAAACTACGGGAAGTCTTCCGTGCAGCCGCGCGCCTCCTGCGCAGCTTGTCAAAAAAATCCCTTCGTCTTCGGAATCCAGGTTCAGCATCCGCCTTCCCTTACAGATTCCCAAATCAATCGCTCGCGCGCCGTCCATCCCGGTCTCTTCATCCACCGTAAAAACAGCTTCCACCCTTGGATGCGCGATTTCGTCCGAATCCAAAACAGCCAGCATGATCGCCACCGCAATACCGTCATCACCGCCAAGGCTGGTATCCTGTGCATAAAGCCAGTCGCCGTCCTCGCGCAAATCCAGGCCCTGGGCGCGCATATCCTTTTCACACCCCGGCTTCTTCACCGCCACCATGTCCATATGCCCCTGCAGGATGACCGGCTCTTCCCCCTCGTAGCCGGGCGTGGCTTCCCTGACAATAATCACGTTCTTTGCCGGATCCTGCACATAAGCAAGTCCCCTCTTTTGTGCAAACGCCGCAAGGTAATCGCTGATTTGCCCTATATTGCCGGATCCATGCGGAATCCTGCATATTTCCTTAAAAAAGCCGAAAACCTCCCTGGCCTTTGAACATGCCGTTCTCTCCATGAAAACCTCCTTATTATGCGCCGGTCGCACCTAAAAACGGCCTGATAGCATCTTTCGTGACTACCAAACCGTCTTTCCTTCAATCTTCCTGATCGTCCACATCCGCTGCAACCGCAGATGTCACGGATGATACCACCGCAATCACGACCGCGAAAATAATGATCAACAGTCCTCCGCCTAATACAATAAACATGTTTGCTCCCATCTGCCCGCTGTGGCGGGCACTTAAATCAAGGAGATTGAAAATTTACATTTTCAATCTTTTCCCTCCGTTTCTGCCTTTTAGTTTACCACATAAATTGTCCGGTTACAACCTATGCTTTATACTTTTTAGGGCAATCGCTTAAAAACACCTGCCTTTTCTATTAACTTATCACAGAAAACTTTAATTTACAGAAATTATTTCACACACTCGCCCTCTCTCCACTCTTTTAGCTATTGGCCTTTTCTATTCTTTCTTTATATTCCAGAATCGCCATTCTAACGACTGCGTTCATATCGCAGCCCTTTTTCTCTGACTCCTCTTCAAGAAAGATTTTCAATTCAGGAGTAAGACCAACAACCAATTTTTCAGGAAACCTTTTTGGTCTTGCCATTCGCTGTACCCTCCTTACATTTTATATTATACCACTTTTCAATATATTATCAATATTTTTTATGATGTTTATTAATATCATTTATATCCTCAAAACAAAAAGGATCAGAAAACCAATCCTTTTAACTGCCATCACTATTCAATGCTGATTCCTGCAAAGTCAATCTCAAAATCATAGTCTTGTACCGCTGTATCCATTCCTGCAGCATGCCGTCATCTTCTTTCTTGTGGTATAATATTGTACACTGCTTTTCCAAAAAATAACAGACCTTTCAGTCTGCTATTTCTAAAATTTTATTAAGCGATTGCCCTATATACTTTCTATTCCCAATTCACGGCTGCAAGGTTACAGTTTTGACAAAGTTTGTACCGTAACGGCGCATAAAAGTCCCGGCGTTACGGATCCGGCCTGCCAAACCGCAGCTGCACAAGTATGACGGCCGAAAATACAAGCACGCATCCGGCCAGTTCCCGCCCTGTCAGCTTCTGCCCCAAAATCACCCATCCTGCCAGAACGGAAACCGCCGACTCCAGGCTGAGAATCAGGGAAGCCACCGTGGGCTCCACCTGTTTTTGCCCCACCACCTGCAGGGTATAAGCCACGCCGCAGGACAACACACCGGCATACAGCACAGGCGCCCACCCGGCAAGCAGGGCATGAAAATCCGGCTTTTCCAGGAAAAATGCCAATACCGTGCAGATCGTTCCGCTGGTAAAAAACTGGATACAGGAAAGCTTTATACTGTCAAGCTTAGGCGAAAAATAATCCACCGCCAGAATATGGACCGCAAATGTCACGGCGCAGGCAAGCACCAGACCGTCGCCAAGTCCCAGCGAAAGGCTTTCCGACATGCACAAAAGGTACATACCGGCCACCGCGACTCCCGCGCCGATCCATGTTTTCATTTGCACCTTTTGATGCAGAAAAATACCAAAAATCGGCACGATGATAATATAGAGGGCCGTAATAAAACCGGCCTTGCCAACCGTCGTATAAAGAATGCCATACTGTTGCAAAAGACTTGCAATGCAAAGCAGCAGCCCGCAGCAGATCCCGCCTTTTACCAGCTGTCCGGATTGCCGTATTTCCCCTTCCCCATTTTGCCTGCCCGCGTGTCTGCGGAACCCGATCACGGGCAGCAGTACCAGTCCGCCGATCAAAAAACGCGTCCCGTTAAAAGTGAGGGGGCCCATATACTCCATCCCCACACTCTGCGCCACAAAGGCCACGCCCCAGATGACCGCAGCCAAAAACAAAAGCAGGCTGCTTTTCAAGGATGTTTTCTTTTGTTTACTCATTTCGTTTGTCCCTACCTCCGGATCACTTTTGCCACAATCTCGGACACGATCTCCCGGATGGTCTTGTCTTCGCAGTCCACCGTCGCCTCCGCATACCGTTCATACAGCGGGACGCGCTCGTCGTAAAGCTGCCGCAGCGTCTGCCCTTCCCGCAGCGTCACACCCCTCTCCTTTAAATCGCCCAGCCGTTCCTCTATCGCCCCGTAAGACAGCTTCAGATACACCAGCGTACCGATTTCCCGCAGATGCTTCACCGCCTCCCGTCCGTAAATTACGCTGCCGCCGGTGGCAATGACGGAATGTTTTACGGACAGGGAGGCATTGATCCTGTTCTCCGTCTGCCGGAAACCGTCGTCACCCATTTTGGCAATAATTTCATGCAAAAGCATCCCGGTCTGTTCCTGTATTACAAGATCGGAATCCACAAATTTCAGACCGGCATGCTTGGCCAAAACCACTCCCACCGTACTCTTTCCTGCCCCGGGCATTCCGATCAGTACAATGTTTTTCAAGTTACCCTTCCCCCAGATAAGCGATAATTTCCACCTCGCAGAGCACATCCTTGGGCAGCTGTTTTACCGCCACGCAGCTTCTGGCCGGTTTCTCGGTAAAATATTTTGCATACACTTCATTGAACGCGCCAAAATCTCCCATATCCGCCAAAAAACAAGTGGTTTTTACCACATCCTCAAAGCTGCTGCCCGCCGCCCTGAGCACCTGGCCGATATTTTCCATGACCTGAACGGCCTGATCCGCAATTCCCTGCGCTTCCACATTGCCGCTTGCCGGGTTGATCGGAATCTGTCCCGAGGCAAACAAAAAACCGCCGGCGGTTACCGCCTGGGAATATGGGCCGATCGCTGCCGGCGCTTCTTTGGTAAATATCTTTTTCAACATATTGGTTTCCTCCTTTTTTCCCTGATTATAACACGTCCTCTTTTGACTGTCACTCTTCAAATTCCACCGTCACATAAAATCCGCGTTCGTTCCGGACAACCGCCGTCACAACTCCCTCGCGGGCAAGCAGCCGTTCCCGGAACGGATAATTCCCGGACATGGCCAGCGCCGGGTCAATGGTATAATAATAGTTGCTGGGCAGTACGCCCTCCGTCACATGCACCCGGTTCCCCTCCTGCAGCAGGCCGGGGCGTTCCATCTTAAATTCCATC
>DERU01000136.1:4011-4217 GCA_002361095.1 Lachnospiraceae bacterium UBA3332 | reverse complement strand
GGGCGTTCCATCTTAAATTCCATCGTTCTCATCGCGCATTTTCCCCCGCCGACGCTTTCCCGCGTCATGCCTCCATCCTGTATTTTTGGTATCTCCCGGCGTCGCTTTTTTTGCAATGCAGCTGTAAAACCACGCCCTCCGCCTCATATTCCATGGATTTTACCACGGCGTTTTCTTTCAAATAGGAAACCGCCGCCCCGTCCCCG
>DERU01000136.1:0-3721 GCA_002361095.1 Lachnospiraceae bacterium UBA3332 | reverse complement strand
ACCGCCGCCCCGTCCCCATAAGGAATGCACATTTTACAGTCCACATAATCGGCAAAAAGCCTTTGGCGGATTAGTTCTACCAGTTCGGCAATCCCGATGCCCGGTCCGGCCGCCATATAAATTTTATCATCCACGATTTTGGGCAGTTCAGAAACATCCATCACCCGCTCGGCCTTATTCATCACATAAAGGCAGGGGATGTTCTGGGCATCCAGTTCCCGCAGCGTCTGCCTCGTCACTTCCATATGTTCCCTGTGGTGTGGATCCGAAAAGTCCACCACCTGCAAAAGTAAATCCGCATCGCAGGCTTCCGCCAGTGTGGAGCGAAACGCCTTAACCAGCGTATGGGGCAGCCTGTCAATGAATCCTACCGTATCCGACAAAAGAAAATCCCGGTTATCCCCCGGACAAATCCGGCGTACCGTGGTATCCAGCGTGGCAAAAAGCATGTCCTTTTCCATAACCTTTTTCTCTTCGTCTTCCATATAGGCATCCAGCATCCGGTTCATGACCGTGGATTTCCCGGCATTGGTATAGCCCACCAGGGCTACGGCGGGCAGATCGCTTTCCCTGCGTTTTTTGCGCTGGGTCTGCCGGTCCTGTTCGATGGCGTCCAAATCTTTTTTAAGTTCGCTGATCCTTTTCTCTATCCTCCTGCGATCCAGTTCCAGTTTCTTCTCCCCGGCGCCCTTATTGGAAAATCCGCCCCCGGCCCCAAAACCTCCTCCGGCCCCGGCGCCGCCGCCCTGCCTGGACAGCGCCTCCCGCATGCCCACAAGCCTTGGCAGCATATACTGCAGATTGGCGCTTTCCACCTGCAGGCGCGCTTCCTTTGTTTTTGCCCTCCTGTCAAATATTTCCAGAATCAGGTTTGTCCGGTCCAGCACGGACACTTCCATTTCCTTCTGGAGGTTGCGCTGCTGGGAAGGGCTCAACGCATTGTCAAACACCACATACGCCGCCCCCGCCATGGATACCAGATTCTTGATTTCCTGCGCTTTCCCGCTTCCGATGTAAAGCGCGTTATTCGGCGCCGAAAGATTTTGTACTGCCCTGGCCGCCACCTCCATGTCGCACGCCTGTACCAAACTCTCCAATTCCTCCATGGAACGTTCAAAATCCGGATCGTTATTCAAATTCACCCCAGCCAAAATTACCTTTTCCATACCGCTTCCTCCTCCCCGTTGTCTTACACCGCATCATACCATAGTTTTCCCGTTTCGTCAAAAATTAACATGCCCCGGTCAAAAGCAAGAAAGCAGGCAGGGGGGGACGGGGCATTTCCGTGGCCATGCCTAAAGCCGGTTGCAATAAATTTTGAAAGTGTTATAATACTAATGCATCATGGGGACGGGCCTTTCATAAAATGCAGCGTAACGCCTGTCCGAACGATTGATTTTACCAATGGAGAAAAAAAGACATGAACATTATTGTTATCGGCTGCGGAAAAGTCGGCATCACGCTGGCGGAACTTTTGTCCGCCGAACACCATGACATCGTACTGGTGGACGAATCCAGCCAAAAACTGCAATCCATTCCGGAATCGCTGGACGCCCTGCGCATTCAGGGCAACGGCGCCTCCATCAATACACTGATGGAGGCCGGTCTCGACGGAACCGATATCCTGATTTCCGTCACAGGTTCCGATGAATTGAACCTGCTTTGCTGTCTGATCGCGAAAAAGGCGGGGAAATGCCACACCATCGCCCGTGTGCGCAATCCGATTTACAACAGGGAAATCGAATTTATCAAAGAAAAGCTCGGAATTTCCATGATTATCAATCCGGAACTGACGGCGGCAAGCGAAATTTCCCGCCTGCTGCGTTTTCCCTCCGCCATCAAAATCGATACTTTCGCCAAGGGACGTGTGGAACTGTTAAAGTTCCGCATCCGCCCGGAGTTTAAGCTGGACGAGATGCCTATCCACCAGTTTGGCAGAATCCACGGCAACGTCCTGATCTGCGCCGTGGAACGCGCCAACGCCATCACCATCCCCGACGGCAACTTTATCCTCAAGGATAATGATGTACTTTCCATTATCGCTTCCCCCAAAAATGCCGCAGAGTTTTTCCGCAGCATCGGCTTAAAGACCAACCAGGTACGAAACACCCTGATTGTGGGCGGGGGAAAGATCGCTTACTATACGGCTCTTTTTTTACAGGAAATGAAAATCGACGTGCGTATCGTGGAAGTAAACCAGGCACGGTGCGAAAAACTCTCCGAACTGCTGCCGGAAACCACCATCATCCACGGGGACGGCACAGATAAGCAGCTTCTTTTGGAGGAGGGGCTTGCGGAAGCGGAATCTTTTGTCACCCTTACCAATCTGGATGAGGAAAACATCCTGCTATCCCTCTTTGCCCAGTCCAATTCCAAGGCCAAGCTCGTGACAAAAGTCAACCGGATTTCTTTTACGGAGATCATCAACAATCTGGACATCGGCAGCGTCATTTACCCCAAATACCTGACCGCCGACTATATCCTGCAATATGTGCGCGCCATGCAGAATTCCATCGGCTCCAATGTGGAAACGCTCTACCAGATTCTGGACAACCGGGCGGAAGCGTTGGAATTTGCCATACGGGAAAAATCCGTTGTGACAGACATTCCGCTTTCCCAGCTGCCCTTAAAGAGCAATCTGCTGATCGGCTGTATCAACCGTCACGGGAAAATCCGTATCCCCCGCGGTCAGGATTCCATTCAGGTGGGCGACACGGTTATCATCGTTACCACCCGTAAAGGACTCCATGACATACAGGACATTTTAAGAAAGTAGGCTGCCATCCATGAATTACTCCATAGTTTTTTATATTATCGGTTGGATTTTGAATATGGAAGCGGGTTTTATGCTGCTCCCCTGCCTGACGGCAATGATATACCGGGAGCCAAGCGGATGGGCCTTTGCCATCACAATCCTGATCTGTTTGTGTATCGGCATCCCTCTGACCGTGCGCAGACCCGGCAACCGTGTCTTTTACCTCCGGGAAGGGTTTGTCACCACCTCCCTGAGCTGGTTTGTCCTAAGCGGAACCGGCGCGTTGCCGTTTTGGATTTCCGGCGTCATTCCCAGCCCGGTGGACGCCCTTTTTGAAACGGTTTCCGGATTCACCACCACCGGAGCCAGTATCCTCAACGATGTGGAGGCGCTTCCCTATTGCATGCTGTTTTGGAGAAGCTTCACCCACTGGATCGGCGGTATGGGTGTTCTTGTCTTTTTGCTGATCCTGCTGCCCATGACCGGCGGCAGCCATATGAATTTAATGAAGGCGGAAAGCCCGGGGCCTTCCGTAAGCCGTCTTTTGCCCAAGGTATCTTCCACCGCCAGAATTCTTTACCTGATTTATATTTTCATGACGCTGGTGGAAATTATACTGCTGTTTGCAGGGGGCATGTCGCTTTTTGATTCCCTCACCCTTTCCTTCGGCACCGCAGGCACAGGGGGCTTCGGCACCAAAAACGACAGCATCGCTTCCTATACCGCCTACCATCAGGTGGTCATTACCGTATTCATGATTTTATTCGGGGTCAATTTTAACGCTTATTTCCTGCTTCTTTTCCGGAAATTCCGGCAGGCGTTTAAAAACGAGGAGGTCATCGCCTACCTGCTGATCATCCTTGCTTCCACACTGCTGATCACCTTCAACGCCCGGCAGTTTTTTTCCGGCTATGCGGAGTCGTTTCAACAGGCGGCCTTCCAGGTGGCTTCCATCATCACCACCAC
>DERU01000012.1:1400-7050 GCA_002361095.1 Lachnospiraceae bacterium UBA3332 | reverse complement strand
TATTGATCAGCTGTGAATGGTAACTGCCCACGGTATTTATGTTTCTGAAAATGCCTGGGTGGATGCGATGTTTCTTTTGCATCTGCGGTGCGGTCAGGCAGTATTCTCCCATGAATCGGCGCTGTTTTTTCATGATTTGACAGACCGGGAACCGTCACCATACTCTGTTACGGTGCGGAGAGGTTACAGTCCAACCCGCTTAAAGGCGGAAGGTCTTTCTGTTTACACCGTGAAGCCAGCACTTTATGAGATTGGCCGGACCACTGGCCAGACGCCCTTTGGTCATACGGTGCTGGTTTATGATATGGAGCGTACAATCTGCGACCTCTTATGATAGATAATTTGCATAAGAAGCATCCTGCTTTTTCAGGGACAAAAGAACAGATGACTCATGGCTGTGAACAGTCTGAATCAATTATGGCATATGCCATGAGTGACCGGAAACGGTTTATTAAGTAAGTATTTGATATTGACGATGGTGACAACATTCATTTGTTTTGTTGCGTAGTTGCAAGGCATAATATAAGAACGCAGCACAAATATATAGTTTTGTGTCTTTGCCCTTCCACCTTATTCCAGAGCCACGAGCCCTTATAAATACTGGATTTTGCCCGTCCGTTTTAGAGAAGTCTTAGAGTTTGACAGTCCATAATAATGTACAAATCAGAGATAAATTATGGATTTACATTCGCTAAGAAAGGACAAAAAGGATGAAAGACGGGTGCAAAGTCAATGAGGGGAAGAAAGAATATGTGGAGAGCCGGGGGGAATGGTTTGGATGTTATGCGGTGAAAACGACCGTTGTGACGAAAGAAGACAGGCTGGACGCTGTTATAGAAAAATTTGCGGTTCCCGTAGTACAGCCCGGGGACATCATATTTGTCAGTGAGAAAATGGTTGCCTGCACACAGGGGAGGGCTTACCCGGTACGGGCCATTCAGGCCGGTTTTTTTGCGAGGCTTTTAAGCCGGTTCGTCACACAGTCGCCGTGCGGGATTGGGCTTTCCATGCCGGAAACAATGCAGTGTGCGATCAATGAGATCGGCTTGCCGAGGACGCTGGCGGCAGCTTTTGCGGGCGGTATCGGTAAAATCCTGCATAAAAAGGGGTGGTTTTATGTAATTGCGGGCGAGCGCGCCGCAGCCATAGACGGCCCCTGCGACTGCACGCTGCCCCCGTATAACGAGTATGTGGTATTGGGGCCGCAAAATCCGGATCTGATCGCAAAAGGAATTTCGAGGCAGCTGGGCGGTAATCTGGTACTGGTGGTGGACGCCAATGACCTGGGCTGTAAGATTCTCGGCGCATCGGAGCGGATCGCGGATGCGGGTAAGTATTTGGAACTGCTGGTACAAAATCCCCTGGGTCAGAACTCCCAGTGTACGCCGATCGGTATTCTGCGGCCGGTGGCACGCAGGGCGGCACAAAGCGCGGGGAGTTATTCCGTGCAGGGCCTGCCGCGTCTGTCACAAACCGTTTAAAAACGTATTATATTGTTCCTATTGTCAAAAAGGTTACATTTATGTAGAAAAAATTAAGAATTTTTTTGGGCTAGCAGGTTGCAAGGAGGAAGCACCTTAGTGTACAATGGTACGTAAACAGCCAAACGGTCATATTCATGACGGAAAGATAACTGGAACAATGGAGGTAGGAAATGACAAAGGCACAGATTTTGAAAAAAGAGATTTTGAATCAGTACAGAAGTGTGAGACAGTTCGCGCTGGAGATGCAGATCCCTTACAGTACATTGGTGACGGCCCTGGAGCGCGGCATTGACGGAATGGCATACGGTACCGTGATTAAGATGTGCAATAAGCTGAACCTGAATCCGGTGGACTTTAGTTCCCTGGAGCGGGATACCACAATCAGCGAGCAGCTTTTGGAAAATCGTGTCATGCAATATTATGTAAAGTTAAACCAGGAAGGCAGGGATAAAGTACTCAGCCTGATGGATGATTTTGTCCAGATAAAAAAATATAAGGCGAAATGAGCGCTTGGCAGTAGTTTGGAAAGCTGCTGCCAAAATTATTTTTTTACACGATAGGAAATTTCATTTCCTATCGTGTAAAAAAAGACGGTGATGCGTACTCGCGCGTAAGGAAAAAGTTGCCTGACGGCAACCGCGCTCGACGCGGTGTGTGCGCCATGCGCACACTTTTTTGTATCTGCACGGGGACGGCGGAAGGAAGGAAAGGCAGATATGCATTACGACTATCTGATAGCGGGAGCGGGATTGTTTGGCGCGGTATTTGCGCATGAGATGCGAAAACGGGGCAGGACGGTTTTGCTTGTGGAAAAAAGGGATCATGTTGCGGGAAATATTTATACGCAGGAGAGGATGGGAATCCAGGTCCATATGTTTGGCGCCCATATTTTCCATACATCGGATAAAGAGATCTGGGAATATGTGAACGGCTTGGCGCAGTTCAACCATTATATCAATTCTCCCGTGGCGGTTTATAAAGACGAACTTTACAATCTCCCGTTTAATATGAATACGTTCAGCAAAATGTGGAATATCAGGACACCGGCGCAGGCGAAAGCGATTATCGCTTCCCAAATCGAAAGCCTGCACATTACAAATCCCAAGAATCTGGAAGAGCAGGCACTTTCCCTGGCAGGGCGGGATGTTTATGAAAAGCTGGTGAAAGGATATACGGAGAAGCAGTGGGGAAGGGATTGCACGCAGCTGCCGGCTTTCATTATTAAACGGCTGCCGCTGCGTTTTACGTACGACAATAATTATTTTAACGATCCTTATCAGGGAATCCCGGTCGGGGGCTATACGCAGATTGTGGAGAAGCTTCTGGAGGGATGTAAGGTGGTTACGGGTAAGTCCTATGAGGAGTTTGCGGAGGAAAATGCCCAAAAGCCGGATAAGGAACGGGATACCTGGGGGAAACTTTTGTATACCGGTATGATCGACGCGTATTACGGGTATTGCTACGGGGCGTTGGAATACCGTTCCCTGCGGTTTGAGACGGAAGAACTGCCCGATATGGACAACTATCAGGGGAATGCCGTCATAAATTATACCGAGCGCAGCGTTCCTTACACAAGGATTATCGAGCATAAACATTTTGAGTTTGGAACCGGGAAAGGAACGGTTGTCACCCGTGAATATCCCGCCGAATGGCGCCGGGGGGACGAGCCCTTTTATCCGGTCAATGATGAGGCGAACACACGGCTTTACGAAAGGTATAAGGCCCTCGGACAAAAGGAGAAAAATGTTCTCTTCGGCGGCCGCCTGGGCCAGTATAAATATTACGACATGGATAAAGTAATCCGCGCTGCCCTCACAATGGCACAGGCCGAATAGCCTTCCCTACCCTGTGGAAAGTAACCGCATTGTTACGGATTTCCCTGATTTTTAATTAAATGTATTGACGGATGCCCGTTGGTATGCTATAGTCGAGTAGCGAGATGGATTTTAGGTCTTTTTTTTGTGCGCTGATTTTTGCGGGCGACGGTCTGTGCAGCGCATCCCACGGGAAAAGATCTGTATGATACAAGCAAACAAACACGGAGGTGGAGAAGATGCGTACAAGGATCACATTGGCATGCACGGAGTGCAAACAGCGCAACTATAATACGACAAAGGATAAGAAGGCTCATCCCGACAGAATGGAACTCAGGAAGTACTGCAGGTTCTGCAGGAAGCACACCGCGCATAAGGAAACCAAATAGGCTTTTGGCATTGCGTTTGGAAAGGGGTTTCGTATGTCGAACGAAGAAAAGACACCCAAGGTAAAGTTTACCGACGGTGTCAAAGCCGAGTTTAAGAAAATAATCTGGCCGAATAAGGATACTTTACTCAAGCAGTCCATTGCCGTGGTGGCAGTGTCTATTGTACTGGGCGCAATTATTGCGCTCATAGATATGGTCGCACAGTATGGTGTGAACTTCCTGACAATGTAAAGGAGATTCTTATGGCAGAAGCAAAATGGTATGTGGCGCATACCTATTCCGGATATGAGAACAAGGTCAAGGCCGACCTCGAAAAGACCATTGAGAACAGGCATCTGGAGGAGGAAATTCTGGAAGTCCGGGTTCCCATGCAGGAAGTTGTGGAGATGAAGAACGGCGCCAAAAAGACCGTTCAGAAAAAACTGTTTCCGGGTTATGTTCTGGTCAATATGGTTATGAACGACGACACTTGGTATGTCGTCCGCAATACGAGGGGCGTGACCGGCTTTGTGGGACCTGGAAGCAAGCCGGTTCCTCTGACGGAGGCGGAAATGAAGCCGCTCGGCATCAAGGCAGAGAATGTTTCCATTGATTTTGCAGAAGGCGATTCCATTGTTGTCGTTGCGGGAGCATGGAAAGATACGGTCGGGGTTGTACAGAGGATCGATTACAACAAACAGACCGCCACCATCAATGTAGAACTGTTTGGCAGGGAGACCCCTGTGGAGATTGGCTTTGCAGAGGTGAGGAAGTTACGTTAGACGTTCATGGAAAAGCCCGGGGGTTCCGGTGCGGATCCGTTGGACTGTGGAAGCAATGTCCCGGCGCGGCGCTGGGACAAATATTGCGCCATACCACATTATATTTAGGAGGTGCCTGACATGGCAAAGAAAGTTACCGGTTACATTAAGTTACAGATTCCTGCTGGCAAGGCGACACCGGCTCCCCCGGTAGGTCCCGCCCTGGGTCAGCACGGCGTCAATATCGTGGAGTTTACGAAGCAGTTTAATGCAAGGACTGCGGATAAGGGCGATACGATTATTCCCGTTGTCATTACGGTGTATGCAGACAGGAGTTTCAGTTTCATCACGAAGACCCCGCCTGCGGCAGTGTTGCTGAAAAAGGCATGCAACTTGAAAACCGCATCCCCGGTGCCCAATAAGACAAAGGTTGCCACGATCTCCAAAGATAAGGTTCGCGAGATCGCGGAGATGAAGATGCCGGATCTGAACGCGGCCAGTATTGAAGCGGCCATGAGCATGATTGCGGGTACGGCAAGAAGCATGGGTATTGTGGTGGAAGACTGATTTTTTGCCGGCAGCAGGCATTTGTGCCTGCCTATGGCAAACAGCGCGGGGATCCGGCAGTTTTTTGCAGGGACGTTAACTGTCAGGTCCGAAACGGGATGAGGGCGATGCTTTCATAACTGGGAGTAACGCAGATAAGGCGTTACGTTAATAACCAATGGAGGAAACGGAAAATGAAACATGGAAAAAAATATAACGAAGCGGCGAAACTGGTAGACCGCACAGTTACGTATGAGCCTGCCGAGGCCATTGCCTTGGCGAAGAAAACGTCGATCGCTAAGTTTGACGAGACGGTAGAAGTGCATTTGAAAACAGGCTGTGACGGACGTCATGCGGAGCAGCAGGTTCGCGGCGCGGTAGTGCTTCCCAACGGTACCGGTAAAACCGTGCGGGTTTTGGTATTCGCAAAGGGGACGAAACTGGATGAGGCGCAGGCAGCCGGGGCGGATTTTGTGGGCGGTGAGGAACTGATTCCCAGGATTCAGAACGACGGATGGCTGGATTTTGACGTTGTGGTTGCAACTCCCGACATGATGGGTGTGGTTGGCCGTCTGGGTAAGGTACTGGGTCCCAAAGGACTGATGCCCAATCCGAAGGCCGGAACCGTCACAATGGATGTGACCAAGGCGATTAACGATATCAAAGCCGGTAAGATT
>DERU01000012.1:911-1070 GCA_002361095.1 Lachnospiraceae bacterium UBA3332 | reverse complement strand
ATCAAAGCCGGTAAGATTGAGTATAGATTGGACAGATCCAATATTATTCATGTGCCGATTGGAAAGGTTTCTTTCACGGAAGAAGCTTTGCAGGAAAACTTTTCGGCTCTGATGGACGCCGTGATTAAGGCAAGGCCCAGCGCTTTGAAGGGCCAGTAT
>DERU01000012.1:479-612 GCA_002361095.1 Lachnospiraceae bacterium UBA3332 | reverse complement strand
CAGCGCTTTGAAGGGCCAGTATTTAAAGAGCATCACGCTGGCCACCACGATGGGGCCTGGGGTCAAGGTTTCCACTGTAAAATTTGGCTGATTCGATAAGGGTTAGCAGCGGTTCAGACTTGTCTGAACCGTT
>DERU01000012.1:0-150 GCA_002361095.1 Lachnospiraceae bacterium UBA3332 | reverse complement strand
GTCTGAACCGTTATTGGCTTTTTGGGGAGCAGTTTACAAAAGGGCAAAATCCTGTTTTTCTACCGGGATTTTTGCCCTTTTTTGCGGTCTGTGGGGAAAGGGTCCCGCTTGAATTTCCGATAGGGCGGTGCTATAATGGGCACAGCCGGT
>DERU01000230.1 GCA_002361095.1 Lachnospiraceae bacterium UBA3332 | reverse complement strand
CATGCCCGCCGCCACCCTCTATGGGGCGGGGAGCTGGTGGCACTACAACCCCAACCGGATGTTCCTGGACAAGGTGACGGAATGCCAGGCCTTTGACGGGTACGGAGCAGAGGCCGGACCCTTTGCCGACAACAAGCTCTACCGGGTGGTGGCAGACCTTTATTCGGGACAGATGTTGGCGGCGGTAAAGGACAAGTCCTTTGGACTGCTGTCCATCACCCCCCGGGATAAGAACGGCGATCCGGTCACCGACTTTGAGGACCATATTATCTATGACAAGGAGGGCCGGGAGCTAAAGGCGTGGCAGGCGTTCGCCACCTATCTGGACAAGCAGGAGACGGTGTCTCCCACCGACGTTGCCACGGTAAAACGGGCCGTCCCCAGCTGGAATCCCATCGACCTTCTCATCCCCATGGGCGCGCCCACGGCGGTAGTGGTCATTTTGATCCTGCTGATCATCCTGGTGGTTGTCCTCATCATCCGCAGGGTGGTCCGCAAGCGTCGGGGCAGGAGCCGCTACCAGGCGTATAGGGGCAAGAAATAGAGCGAACGAGATATAGGAAAGCCTCCTGTTTTACCGGAGGCTTTTTCCTGCATTTCAGGCCCGTCCGCCGCATAGGTTTGACTAAAACCTGCGGGAGGGGATATTTGTGAGACAGTTTTTTAGGGAAAAGCTGAAGTTTAGGGGGAAAAGCCCGAAGATATGGTGTGTCAAGGGCAAGCACCTGATGGTGCTGGGGTGCGTGCTGGCAGCGGCGGTGATGTTCGGGGTGGTAAACCACCCGGCCATCGTGGGCGCGGCGGCGGCCACCAGGGAGCTACCCATCTACTGCGTCCAGCGGGACCAGAAGATGGCGTCCCTGAGCTTCGACGCGGCCTGGGGTGATGTAATAATACGGCCGTTGTCTCCCAAGGGGTTGCGGGAGACAACGGCCGTAATTTTGCGCCGGATAGATATGACCGAGAGCAAACGGGTGTTGGGAGGACGCGTTGATTTACGGTCAGGGGCCTTGAATATTGAACATGCGGTTATCACCGCTACACCGATATAGATCGAATTGTGCGTTTGACCACCGAATAAACACATCCAGGAGCCGGGCGTCACGGAAATTGCGAAGCTCGATGCACTCCTCCCGCTTTTTCCCGGCGGCTTCCACAATGTCGATCCACATTTCCAGGGGCAGATGGTTTTCCTCTAAATAATATCGTTCATAAAAGTAGGGATAGAATTGGTTCACAACAGATAAGATGGGCTCCGCGTTATCCTCATAAACAGCAAGAACGGATATCTCATTTGCGTCTTGATAAAAATCACTGGGGACGATGTGAAACAAAATTTCCGCGCCATAGAAGCCGATTCCGCAATAGCGAATGTCCAACACGTTCCGGGATTCCCACTTCTGGATATTCACACTGGCGACAAAGCGATCCGCCGGGTTGGGATAGGCCCGTTTGAGCTCCCGGAAATTCATTCGGTCTAAAACCGCATCGATATTTTCGCCTTCCTGCTCCAACCAGCGAAAACCTTCTTCGCAGCCCATTCTTTTGATCAGCTTCGCTTTTGGAAGGCCCTGGGCGTAATACCCCATTTGGTTGGGGTGCTTTTTATATCCTTCCAGGCAGAAGGATATACTATACCACCGGCCCACAATGGTGAAGCATTCGTTGTCAGTTTTCAAGGATTCATCGTTGCGCAACTGATCGTTCAGGCAATGGTAAAACGCTGCGCATCGGGCGGAAAATGATTTATCAGGGGCCTTTCTCAGCGTCACGATATAAGCGTAATCATAGTCGCGTTCGGTTTTCGAAACGCCGATTTTTCGGATCCGCCATATCGGCCCCATCTCCCCACGGATCGTCCGCATATAATCGGCAATTCGTGACTTGACTGTAATATAGGTTCGGTTCACCAGGTTCCGAAAGAATGTCCTCCCTGTCTCGGCGTCGTACAGAACCAGATCGTGTTCCGCCGCAATACAGTGAACGGAGGGCAGCACCGCCGGTGCACACGCATAGGAAGTGGCAATACACAGGTACTCTACGTCGCCGCAGCCGCTCGGCGGCGTTTTCGTATAAACCCGGCATTTTTCACCCACCAGAGCGTGGATCTTCGCGGCGACGCTCCGGGTGTCGAAGCCCAGCATACGTCTCGCCGCGTTATTATCCTTCCAATCGCGCAGGGAGTTGAGGCTCACAGCCCGGTTGCAGATGCCAATGGCCGGGGCGCTTGCGGCAACGGCTGTTGATTTGTAGATATACAGACGATAAAGCATGGTGAGCCTCCTTTCGGCAGATGGAAAGCCGTGTGTTGACCTGAGCCAAATTGATGTTGGTTACCGGGAAATTCTATCATCGGCCATTCTTGATGTCAAGGCGATTAGCCCGGCGGCCCCGGCGGCGCTGAAACTCACTTTGACCCGTCTGCGCTCCATCAAACCATTTCGAAAGTATCTTGTGCTATTCGTACCGAACAGTCAATTATTTTGTTTGGTGAGCTCCCGCCGCGCAGCGAGAGCGTATGTGCATTGTATTTCCCAACCCTTTTTGTTACAATGAAGGCACAGGAAAAGGGTGACCGGGCAATAAAAGTATGTTCTATGGGGCCGGTGATCGTTTATGCTTTTTACATAGGAGGTGGTTTCCGTGTGCGCGCAGTTATCTCATGATCCATACAATATGGGAAAGGACACGTTTTCGAAAGGGTATTTTACCGGGTCGGAATGGTCGGCGCCTACGATGACTTCACCCCAGGAGATCCGGGAGCGGCTGGACAGCTTCCATCTGTGCGGGCGAAAAATCAAACGCTTGAAAATGATTGGCCTGAGCTATTTTCATATCCAAGACTGCATGGAGGACGCGGCATACCAGCAACTGAAAGGACTTCCGGAGGAAGAACGGCAACGCCGATCTCGCTATGCCAATATTTCCGGAGATATCTTATTCTGGCGGGAAGCAACGATTGACGAGCCGCTGCTGGTCGGCTTTGAGGACGACGACCGATTTGAAATCGATACGCCCCAGGAGCCGGAATTCTGCATGAGCATGAACTGCATTCCGTGGGATATCGCTTCGCAGGGACGCGCCTCCAATATAGCCGCCGACGTCCTCTTTGCCCCTTGCATCGGGCAGACTGTTACCGAGGTGGAGATTCGCACCTATCTCGCCACAAAGCACCCTATGTACGGAACGCCCCTTGAGCCGGCGCAGGAGATGGTTTCAAGCATCATTCTTTGGCTGGGAAACGGCGTCGGTCTGCGTGTTGGGGGCTGGATCGACTATTGTACGGTTGACTGTATTGACCGCGGCAAACATGTTTTGCAGATTCGGTGCGATGAGCTAAAGTCGGCTCTTTTGGACGAGGACACACAGGCCGACGATAACAAAAGTTTCGTGCCTGATTCACCCATGGATCTTCCTTCCGCGGTGACACCGCTCACCCCTCACGACAGGCAGGTCCGGGAACTGCAGAGCGTCTTCTCCGGGCAGCACTTAAAAACGCCGCAGGAACCGGACCAAGGCCTGTATATTTGGAGAAGAGCGGATGAATTCATCAAAAACTGGCTGCCCCAGAGGGGATATGCCGTCCGGGAGTCCGCGATTTTTGATGACTGCATTGGCTACCGCTGCATTCGAAATGGCTATGCGTATACCGTGTTTATGTATGCCTTCGGCAACAAGAGGACGGCATTACTGGATGGGGACTACTGCGCCCATTTGCAGGAGCTGCCCTTTGCGGCCCAAAGTACAGTCCTGGTCGTATATCTGCATGTTGAACGGTGTCTGTCAGGAGAAAATGTGGAATACCGTGTCCAGCACTATTCCGGCAAGGATGACTGTAAGCCGGAGCTGTGGCGACTGACCCGGGTCAACGGGAGGGCGATCCTCCAGTATTACCCGTGTAAAGAAATGCTGGATCGTATCTACCAGTTGATGTATGCGTTCAACCGTGAGGATACGGACATTTATGACTGCATCATCGTGGACAAGGACGCAAAAGTAAGCGGGTGCACGGAAGACTGCGGCGGTTTTTTCGTGAATAGTGGATTTTATCATGCCTTGCGCGACGCCCATCAAAAGCATGGGGACATGAAACTGGGGTACGTCCGCTACAATGATGTGGTATACAGCGCCGTTCCCTATGTGGAGGGGCTTGGCTTTTTCAGCATACGGATAGAAAATAAGACTGATCGGATCCAGGAGATCACCGGCTACCCCTTTAACGGCGGAGAACGCAAGGTCGAGGAATTTATCAGAACGGAACAGCGTGAAAGCGCGGAACTTTTTCACAACATTCCAAAACCGGCGGGCGTGGAACCGTTGCCGCCGGTGGATACGGAGCGGTTTGCCCTTAAGGTTTTCTTTGACAACGGGGAGTGCCGCAAATATGTCCTCCCCATTGACGTAACAGATGAAAAACAGGAGGCTGTGTCCTGCTTTCAGCATGTGTTTACCGATAAAATTTGGTCATCGGCGGCCATTCTGACGCATCACGCAAGCCGATACGACGGATATCCGGAATGCGGCCCGGCGATCGTTTTCAAGAATGGGTTTTACATTGCGGGGATCCGATGCTACAGGGAAAGCGAACCCTATTCTGAGCCTGCGCTGACAGATGAGGTCGTCTATGGGAATCGGGATCTGCGCATCAAGAAGATATGGTCCTGGGATGTTTCTGCGATTTACCAGGATGCGGAGACCGGCCTGCTTCGGGTCCTGCTCAGCGGACAGGCCTTTAACCGACGAGGGAAGTCCACTCTGGCGTCTGTTGAGGGGCGGCGCTTGACTAGCCTGGCGTTTGACGATTTGGGGAAGTTCCAGGATGGAAGGGCAAGATTTTTCTGCCAAAATAAGGGCTACGGATATATTGATCCCGACATGAAGCTCACGATTCCCAAGGGCTGCACCTGGGTCGGAGACTTTGAAAAAGGGATGGCCGAAGCACGGAAAAATGGTGCGCCTTGCTTTCTCTTCCCAGATGGGAGTGAGTTGCTCCTCCAGTCGCCTGATTCGGATCGCCCATATCAGGACGTGGGGGTCTTTTGCGAGGGCTTATGCCGGGTATCCACACTCCGGCTTGAATTTATGGATCTGGCCTTCCATTCGGACCATAGCACCGTCGCGGGCGTTTGGGGTTTTGTGGACAAGACCGGGCGGGAAGTGATTGCGCCCCAATATATCTACGCATACGACTTTCACAATGGAATCGCCCTGGTGGCCAAGGGAAAGTGGACCATCGACCCCAAGTGGAACAACAAATACAACCAGGGCCGCTACTGGACCGACGAGGAGCTTTGGGGCGGGATCGACCCCTCCGGCAAGGAGGTGATCCCCTGCATCTTTGATGAAATCAGTCACTTTGGAGACGAGCCGAATGTGTTTCGCGCTCATTTTGGCGGCTGGGAGACCGGTAAGTGGGGGATCATCGACCGAAACGGGAAGTGGCTGGCGGAGCCGACGTTCGCAAAAATTGACGATGAATTTTCGGACGGACTGTTTGCCTTCTGTATGGAAGACGGCGAGGACGGCGTCTTGGAGGATGGGCCGTGGGGCGTCTTTGACCTCAAACGGGGCACGGCGCTTTTGGCGCCTCAGTTTTCAGACGTATCGTTTCCTGACCGGGAAAGTATCTGCGTGGAGGTCTTTGACAAGTCCCTTGGCCGCACAGTGGAAAAGTTGCTTGACCGCTCTGGGCGGGAACGCTTCAAATCGGCGTATACCGGCATCTACACCTGGAAAGATCCCTACGAGGTATATATCCGCGAAGGTGGTGAAGACCGTCACGGCCTGATCAACAAGGACGGAAGTGTCGTGCTGCCCTGTGTCTATCACACAGCATGGGGCGGAATTGACCATAAGAGCAAAAGGATCATCTTTGTTCAGGATGGAAAGCAGGGAATGATGGACTTTGACGGGAATGTCATAATTCCTGCAAAGTATTATGAGATCAGAGGTCTGTCCGATCTGCTTTTGACTGTACGGGTCGGCGATAAGGAGCAATATGCGGAGGGACTGATAACCCAAGAGGGCCGGGAAGTGCTCCCGCCACGATACGAACGGATCAGCTGGTGCGGGGACAAACGCCACTTCTTCTGCTGCGGAGGTGGGCATTGCGAAATGTATCAAGTAGAAATAAGGCAGGCGATCTCATGACGGAGCAGGAAATAAAGTGAACAAGACGGCAAAAAAGCCTTCGGTCTTCACCGAAGGCTTTTTCCTGCATTTCGGGCCCGTCCGCCGCATAGGTTTGA
>DERU01000253.1:9780-9900 GCA_002361095.1 Lachnospiraceae bacterium UBA3332 | reverse complement strand
CCGTCCACGGAAACCATATTGAAGGTATCCTCTACATCCGCAGACAGCGCCTCCTGCAGAAGTTCCTTGGAAATACAGGCATCCGTAGTCACAAACGCCAGCATGGTACACATATTGGGA
>DERU01000253.1:6872-9445 GCA_002361095.1 Lachnospiraceae bacterium UBA3332 | reverse complement strand
ACACATATTGGGATGGATCATGCCCGAACCCTTGCACATCCCCCCCACCGTCACTGTCTTTCCGCCGATCTCCACCTGCACCGCAGCCTGCTTGGGCACGGTATCCGTGGTCATGATGGCCTGCGCCGCTACCGTCCCTGCCTCCGGCGTATCCTGCAGCATCCCGGCAAGCTTTGCCGCGCCGTCCTCCAGCTTTTCCACGGGAAGCTGCATGCCGATGACGCCGGTGGAGCACACCAGCACACGGTCCGTGCCGATTCCCAGCGCCGCCGCCGCCGCTGCTGCCGTCCTCTCACAATAGGCAAGGCCCTGTTTCCCGGTACAGGCATTGGCAATGCCGGAATTGACCACCACCGCCTGGGCCGCCGCGCTTTCATACACCACGCCCTTGTCCCAGACAACCGGGGCCGCCTGCACCACATTACGGGTAAATACGCCCGCCGCCCTGCAGGGAACCTGACTGTACACCATCGCCATATCCTTCCGGTTTTGATATTTCACGCCTGCTTCCACGCCTGCCGCCATAAAACCCTTGGCGCCGGTCACACCGCCTTCCACCCATTTCATACCCATACCTCCTGCCTGCTTTCACGGTTTGTATAAATATACATCATTAATGAATAATATGCAATAGTTATGTGTTAAATTTTTCGATATTTTTGGAATTTAAGACAAAATCATAATAGTTCAAATCCTCCCGCTTCGTCCAGCCGATACATTTCCAAAACGCATTTCCCACATCGTTTTTGGTAAATGCGATCAGGGATACTTTGCTGATTCCTTCCCTGCGCAGCGCTTCCATACAGGCCACCACCATCGCCTTTCCGATGCCCAGCATCCGGTAAGGCTCCTCCACACACACATGGTAGAGGCATCCCCTCCTGCCGTCGTGGCCGCACAAAATCGCGCCCACCACCCGGCCGTCTATTTCCGCCACCACGCTGGTAGTGGGATTGCGTCTCAAAAAGCGTTCCACCCCTTCCCTGGAATCGTCTATGCTGCGGATGGAAAAACCTTTGATTGTCATCCACAGCGCATATACGCCGTCATAGTCCTGCGCGCGCATTACCCTTACCTGAAACATAATTCTCCTCATTTCTGCGCCGCCTTATGCGCCTGCCAAGTTTGTGAATGCCGCGCAGACACGCCTGTGTGCCCTGACATTCTTTGACAGTGTACGCCTATACAGGGGGACTTGTCAAGAAAGAGCGGAAATGTTTGGTGTAGATTATAACAGTTCAGCTTCTGCATTCTTTCCGTATAGTATCCAAATTTTCACGGCAGATCTCTGCACGCAGGTGATTTTTGCCCAGTACTTCCTCATATATCGCCAAAGCTTTTTGGTACAATATTTCTGCTTTCCCATATTGTCCCATATTTACGTATGTGTATGCCAGATTATTATATACGCCTGCGGTATGCGGATGCTTTTCGCCCAAAACCTTCTCATAAATGTGCAGGGCTTTTTGATAAAAAGCTTCCGCTTCCCCATATTTTTCCATATCGTCATACAAAGCCGCCAGATTTACATAACTCCCCGCCGTTTCCGGATGGTTTTCCCCTAGCGTACTTATCCTGACGGAAAGGGCTTTTGCAAACAGTTCTTCCGCCTTTTCGTAGTTTTCCTGCCTTTCATATAAAAATGCCAAATTATTATATACCGCCGCCGTATACGGATGGTTTTCCCCTAAAATACTTTCCATGCCTGCCAGCGCAGCCTGCAGCATTTTCCCCGCCTCATCATACCGTTGCTGCTTTTCATAAAAAACTGCCATATTATTATAGGCGGACACTGTATCCGGATTCCGTTTCCCCAACACTGCCTCATGCACCCGCAGGGCTTTTTCAAACAGCGGCTCCGCCTCCGCGTAACGGTCCAGTTCCATATACACATCCGCCAAATCATTATAAGTCTCTGCCGTTCTTACGTGATTTTCTCCCAAAACCTTTTCCTGTCTTTCCAAGGCTTCTTTATATAAAAGTTCCGCCGTATTATACTTTCCTTCTTCCGCCAAAATTTTCCCCAGCAGATGATATCCTTCCGCCGTTTCCGGATGGTACTCTCCCAACGCTTCCCTGCAAATCCGGAGCACTGTGTCGGCCCGTATTTTTGCTTCGTCATACCGTCCCTGCTTTTTGCAGACGGAGGCGGCCAAATAGCAGCACCGGATGGTTTCCACATGGTTCCGTCCCCAGGTTTGTTCATAGATTTCCAAAGCATTTCCGCACAGTTCCTGTGCCTTTGCGTATTCTCCGGCTCTGGCATACAGATCGCTTAACTGATAAATGATTCCTGCCGTATCCGGATGTTTGGCCCCCAGTACGCTTTCGCACAGCTTCCGCGCTTCTTCCAAATACCGGATACTTTCCGAATATTCCGCCCGATCCGCCGCTTCCTGCGCCTTTTTCCGCAAAGAGTCCCTTTCCCGCAAAGCCGCCTTTTTCCCTGTAGCGTCCGCCGTGTTTTTCCCGTATCCGCCGGATGTATCCGCATCTGCATCCTGCTGCCGCTTAGCCAAACCGTTTTCTTCTTCCCCGCCGCCTTTTTTTGTCTCCCCGCCTGCAAACAAAAT
>DERU01000253.1:0-6704 GCA_002361095.1 Lachnospiraceae bacterium UBA3332 | reverse complement strand
GCTTCACATAAGAGTAAAAATCATAGGCGCTCCCGGCAAGCCTGTCATCCCCATAGGGTGTAATCAGAAAAACCAGGTTCTTTTCCAGTCCCGCCAACATATCCCGGCTGAAATTCAACCTTCCAAAATCCCGGTCGCTCTGCAGGGACAGCTGGAAATTCACCAAAAAGAAGGTTTTGCGTTCCGGCTGGGAAGCCACCCATTCCTGTAATGTCGCAAAAGAATAAGAACCGGGATTCTGCTTATAATCGTATACGCCGATCTGTCCCAGCCGGTAGAGATCCGCAATTTCTTCCTGCACGGTTTCCTCCGCCACTACAAGGAACATTCCGGCCTCCGACCGGTTTACAATCCAGCCCAGCGTCTGGTATCCTTCCTGACTGCCTGTCGCCATTGTGCCCTCCATGCCCTTTCCTTTGCGTCAACATGAGGCAGCAGTGCGCCCAAGCATCCCCTGTTCCTCAAAAAAGCGCTTCACCAGCGGATGGACATTATGCCACCGTTTCCCGTTGTATTCCAAAACCACCGACGCCTGCAGCATTTTCAAAAGCATTTCCTTATCTTCGATCAGTTCTTTATTCCCCCTGCAGATATCCAGCAAAAAATCATACTCCTTTCTCTCGATGCGTCTTGTCAGTCCGGTCCGCAATTCCTCCAAAGCCCGCTCTGCATCCTCCATGGAAATCACGCCGCTTTTTCTCCGGTACGCCCTCTTTGCCGACGCGTTGATCGCCGCGAACAAATCCCGCAGGGAGCCTCCCGTATACCGGATCATGGCCTCCAGCGCATCCTTTTCAAACAAATCAAGTTTCGCGCGTTTTGACACAATTTCCTGTACCACACGGATTCCCTCCGCAAAAGGACGGCCCTCTATAGTCTCGATTTTGATCATGGGAAGCGTCTTGGTGACAAAATATCCCTCCATCGCCGAAAACCTCGGGTCATAGGAGAGCGCGATCGGAAAGGTATAGATGACGGGAAACGACATGCCGGAGAGAATCGCCGCGTAATGGTAAAAAACCTTCCACGCGTCCTCCGGGTTTAATTTGTCCAAATCCTCAAAAATCATGACCGGAAGTTTTCCCTGTGTTTTTCCGGAAATCTCCTGCGCCACTTCGTTTAGCAGTCCAATCCATTCGCTGGAACGGACGCTGATTTTACTGCGGTATTCCTTTCGCGTCTCTTCGTTAAACTTCAGATCCGCTTTCATTTTTACAAAAACATTTAAAATATTCTGTAAAATATCGGGCGTCTTTACGCCAAGTTCCGACTCTGTCTTTGCCGATTCCGACCTGTGGGACGTGACAGTCTCTGTCCCCTCCGCCCAAAAATTGGCAATGTCTTCCAAAACATCCCCTTTTATCCTGCATCCCGCATCCTTCGCCATTTCCAACAGGGCTTCCCCCATCAAAATGAACAGGTCGGAATACACAATGTTAAACATATCCAAATCCATGCTGCAGGCAATGGTTTTCACCGGATATCCGTCTTCGGCAAGTTTCGCCGACATCAGATTGAGTTCCGTGCTCTTCCCGCAGCCCCTGTGCCCCAGCAGCAAAAACGCCTGCCCTTCCCCGTACCCCCTGCAGGCATCTAAAATATCCTCCAAAGGGGAACTGTATTTGTCGCTCATCCGGTATTCCATCGTATCGCCACAGTAAAACTCCTCCATCTGATCCGCCCGAAGCGGTTCCGGTGAAAAAGCGTTCATCATTTCACTAATTTCGGCCGCATATCTCATTTCCCCGCACCTCCGTCCCAATCTCTTTTCTCATTATACCCCATGCGCCAAACCAAGGCAAACCTTTTTCAGAATCTGCCCGAACTGTTACGTCGGATTACTTTTCGCGGAACGGGAAAGCGCAGGGGTGTCGCAGGCTGCTGCATATCCCAAACGGAGAAATCCCCCAAAGCGCTGTATGCTCCTGCATCAGGGCGCAAAACCGTATAAACGCAGTGCGTTTTTTGCGCCCTGATGCGTTTAGGAGCAGGATGCACTTTGGAGGGATTTCCCTTTTGGAATATCGCAGGCCTGCGACACCCCTGCGCTTTCCCATCCCGGCCGTTACCGCTGCTCTAGGCGCAGGCGGGATACCGGATCCGGTTCTCAGTGGTATTTCGGCAGATAATTCCCATGCGCCGCAATCAGTTCGTCCACCATTTTTTTGATGGAATCAATATCCAGTTCGCTGCCGGTATGGGGATCCAGCATGGCGGCCTGATAAATATGCTCCCGCTTCAGGGTGCGCGCCGCCTCAATGGTAAGCAGCTGCACATTGATATTGGTCATATTCATGGCCGCGCATTGCACCGGAAGTTCGCCCACATGGCAGGGATGCACCCCGTGTCCGTTCACCAGACAGGGCACTTCCACACAGGCATTTTCCGGCAGATTCGTAATCAGATGCCCGGTGTTCAAAACATTCCCCCCGATTTGATAAGGATTTCCGGTTACGCAGGCTTCCATAATCCAGGAAGCGTACTCCCGGGAGCGCACATGTTCTTTGACGCCGTTTTCCATCAAATCCGCATATTCCTTCTTCCACCCTTCAATCTGACTGATACAGCGGCGGGGATATTCATCCAGCGGAATGTTGTAACGGTCAATCAATTCCGGATACTTATTTTTGATATAAAACATGTTATATTCCGCATTGTGCTCGCTGGACTCGGTGCAGTAATAGCCGAAATGGTTGATGTAGTCCAACCGCACCTTATCTTTACAGTCTGGATCCGCCATTTTCCCCGCCACACGGGACTTGATTTCCGGATACAAATCCACCCCGTTCTTATCCCGCAGTTCCAACAGCCAGCCCATATGGTTGATCCCCGCAATCAGTTCCTTTCGCCCTTCCAGTCTGTCCTCCATGCCAAGTTCCTTCAGCAGTCCTTCCGAGCATACCTGTACGCTGTGGCAAAGCCCCACCGTCTTTACACCGGTATACCGCTGCATATAGCCGGACAGCATCGCCATGGGATTGGTATAGTTTAAGAAAAGCGCGTCCGGACAAACCTCCTCCATATCCCCCGCAAAACCGGCCATCACCGGAATCGTGCGCAGCGCGCGCATGATCCCGCCGATGCCCAGCGTGTCCGCAATGGTCTGGCGCAGTCCGTACTTTTTCGGAATTTCAAAATCAATGATGGTGCAGGGATCATACAGTCCCACCTGAATTGCGTTCACCACAAAGTCGGCGCCCCGCAAGGCTTCTTTCCGGTTTTCCACCCCCTGATAGCATTCAATTTTGCCATAGCCGCCTTTCGTCCGGCGCATCGCCTCCAAAATCGTCCGGCTCTCCTCCAGGCGTCCCCCGTCGATGTCATAGAGCGCAAAGACACTGTCCCGAAGGGCCATGCTGCACATACAGTCCCCGATCACATTCCGGGCAAAAACCGTACTGCCCGCTCCCATAAATGTAATTTTCATATCGTCCTCCTTTTACGCCTTTTGCACCCGCACCGCCATATACTGCCTGCCCGGCAGTTCCACCCGGAAACTGCCGGTAAAGACGCCCGCCTCTTCTATCGTCATATTCCAGGTATCGATCACTTCCACGCGGTATGCATACACATCGTCAAAATAAAACTTCCGGAACGACGGGCGCATAAAGCTGTAATAGAACAGATGATACCCCGTCCTTTCCGCCTCCGTAAAGCTTTCCGGCACGGCGCAGACCTCATCCCAAGAGCGATGTTTTTCCGCAAGGCCAAGCCCCGGCGTTTCCCCCAAAATCCGCAAAAGGAAACGGACCCGCTTCCAGCTTTCCCCGTGCAAAACGCCCCCGTGGGACCACCACAAAACATCGTCATCCGCCAAAAAAGTTTCCCCGTGTCCCGGATAACCGCCCCGGCAGGCCGCTTCCCAAAACCTCCGGACCATCTCTTCGCCCGTAATGTTTCCCCAGCCGTGCTCGATATTTCCCTCATACGCGATTTCATCCAGTACCACCGGCTTGCGGTACCGCATCCGCCATTCGGATACCAGCTCCGCGCTTTTATATAAATCCTGCCGCTGGATGCTGCAATGGGTCACCCACGGCCTTGCGTGGTCATAAAACGCTATGCAGTTATGGATGGACCGCAGATGCCGGTAAGGGTCTTTTTGGCAGATGATGGCCGCGTAGCGTTCCCAGTCCCGGATAGATTTATGTTCCATCAGATCATACTCGTTGGCCAAAGACCACCACACATTGCGGTAGGCCGCAAACCGCGCCACCACATATTTGATATAAAGATCGTCCTGCGCCTCGTTCATCTGCGAAAATCCCCAGCGGTCATAAGGATGCATCAAAATCAGGTCCGCCTCCACGCCGATCCCCTGCAGCTTTTCCACACATGCTTCTATGTGGGCAAAGTGGGCCGTGCAAAACCGTTCAAAATCCCAATGATTCCCTTGGGTTTTTCCCGTATACTGTATAAAATTTTCCCGCGTCAGAACGCCGGAATCCATGGGCGTCCCCTCATAAGGGTAACTGCGGGGCTCCCCAAGGTTGTAATCATAATGCTTTGGGAAAATGCAAAACCGGATTTTGTTGAAACCCGATTCCCGCAGACTTGCCAGCGTCTGCGCAATCCGCTCATCCGACTGCAGTTCCCAGACATAACAGGTCGTGCCCACCGAATAATAGGGAACGCCGTCCTCATAGGCAAAATGCCAGGTATTGGCCACCCGCACCGGCCCGTGATTGTCCGCCGCAGGCTCCGTCACCCAAAAAGAGCCTTCCTGCTCCTGCTCCAAAAAACTTGCCCGCAGGCAAAACCGGTATTCCCCGGTAAAAGAGGGCATAAAACGCACCTTATAAATTCCGTCCCCGTCATAAAAGCCGTCTGCCTCCACGGTTTCCGACTTTCCCGTAAACACGGCCCGGATCCACTGCTGTGTGAACGGGTTTCCCTCCGCAGTCCCTGCGCAGGATACTTCCCATACGCCCCATTTTTCCACTGTTGTTTGATAATCCATAACCATTCCTTTACTATTGTTTGTAGCTGTCCAAAAAATCCCCCAGCTTTTCCGCCGCATCCTTCAATACCTCAACGCGCGGCAGATACACCACGCGGAAATGATCTGGCCTGCTCCAGTTAAACCCGCCGCCGTGGATGATTAAAATCTTTTTATCCCGCAGTAAATCCAAGGCAAATCTCTCATCGTCCACAATATTGAATTTCCTGACATCCAGCTTCGGGAAAATATAAAAAGCGGCCTTGGGTTTCACCGCGCTGACCCCGGGAATCTCATTCAACGCCTTATAAATATAATCCCTCTGCTCATAAACCCGCCCGCCGGGAACGATATAATTTTTTACGCTCTGGTATCCCCCCAGGGCGGTCTGCACAATGGACTGTGCCGGCACGTTAGAGCAAAGGCGCATATTGGAAAGCATATTCAGCCCTTCTATATAGTCCTTCGCGATCTTTTTATTGCCGCTCAAAATCATCCAGCCGATCCGAAATCCGGCGATCATGTGGGACTTGGACAGCCCGCTGAAAGTAACGCAGAACAAATCCGGCGCCAGGGAAGCAATGGAAACATGCTCCGCGTCGTCCATGACCAGACGGTCATAAATCTCATCCGAGAACAAAATGAGCTGATGCTGCCTTGCAATCTCCACAATCTGTTCCAGTACCTGTTTCGGATACACCGCCCCCGTGGGATTATTGGGATTAATGATCACCAGCGCTTTTGTCCGGTCCGTAATCTTTTTCCTGATATCCTCCATGTCCGGATACCACTCCGCCTCTTCATCACAAATATAGTGAACGGCTTTTCCCCCCGCCAGCGTCACGCAGGCAGTCCAGAGCGGATAATCCGGCGCGGGAACCAACACTTCGTCCCCGTCGTCCAAAAGCGCCGACATACTCAAATTAATCAGTTCGCTCACCCCGTTTCCCGTATAAATGTCTTCGATGGAAAGATTGGGAATATTTTTGATCTGGGCATACTGCATAATAGCCTTTCTCGCCGAAAAAAGCCCCTTCGCCGCCGAATACCCCTCGCATTCGGTCAACTGCCTTTGCATATCGTAAATAACCTCGTCAGGCGTGCGGAATCCAAAAGGCGCCGGATTTCCGATGTTCAGTTTCAGCACATTGATACCGCTCTCCTCCATTCTGGTCGCTTCATCCACCACCGGTCCGCGCACATCATATAACACATTGTCCAACTTAGCCGACTTTTTGACTTCCCTCATCACGTTTCCTCCTTCTGCATCCGGCTTTTCCGTCCTCTCCTTCTCCCCCGCTGCCGGGGCCGTCCCGCACAGCCACGCGACATCCACTTGCAGGATTTCCGCAAGAAACAACGCCATATTCTTTCTGGGTACCGCCTTTCCGCTGACATACTGACTTATCTGACTTTTCCCCAGCTTGACGCCCCTCTCCCTGGCGATGCGGAGAAAATCCACCTGTTTCATGCCGCGTTTTTGCATTGCCAGATTGAACCGTTCCGCAAATGATTGATGATCCATGCTCCAATCTCCTGTTCTGATAAAAAACGCTTCCTGTTAGTTCATTTTTCAAAAACAGCAAGTTCATTTTCAAAGTTCATAATATCACAAATTCCAAAAAAGTTCAATATACAAGTTCAAAATAGTATGGAAATCGTAACCGTTCAGCCCCAATGGCAGCGGCCAAGGCGGGAGGCAGGCACGCGGACCGGGCAGAAGCGGCGGCTGACGTGCAGGGGTTTCCTGCGGCTGCATATCCGA
>DERU01000176.1:6176-6369 GCA_002361095.1 Lachnospiraceae bacterium UBA3332 | reverse complement strand
CGTCACCCGGCCCTGCGGAAAATTATAGGTCCTGATTTTTTCGGAACGGTCCCCCGTACCCACCTGGCTGCGGCGCAGCTGGGCTTCCTCGTCGTGCCGCTTTTGCTGTTCCAGATCATACAGCTTGGCGCGCAGAACCTTCAGCGCTTTGTCCTTATTTTTAAGCTGGCTTTTTTCGTCCTGACAGGAAATG
>DERU01000176.1:2705-5915 GCA_002361095.1 Lachnospiraceae bacterium UBA3332 | reverse complement strand
AGCTGTGATTTCTCCGTCTGGCTGTAAATTACAATCCCGGTCGGAATATGGGTCAGCCGCACGGCGGAATCCGTGGTATTGACGCACTGTCCGCCGTTGCCGGAAGCGCGGAACACGTCAAACCTACAGTCATTCATATCGATATCAATCTCAAAATCCTCCACTTCCGGCATAATCGCCACCGTAATCGTGGATGTGTGGATACGCCCGCCGCTCTCCGTCTCCGGCACCCGCTGCACCCGGTGTACCCCGCTCTCATACTTTAAACGCGACCACGCGCCCTGTCCGGAAATCATAAAACTGACATATTTCATGCCGCCGATTCCGATCTCCTCCACGTCCATCGTTTCCACCCGCCACCGCTGCCGCTCCGCGTAGCGGACATACAACCGGTAAATTTCCGCCGCAAAAAGGGCCGCCTCATCACCGCCGGCCCCGGCGCGGATTTCCACGATAACATTCTTGTCATCATTGGGATCCTTTGGCAAAAGCAAAATCTTAAGCTGCTGCTCCAATTCCTGTGCCTTTGCCCTTGCGGCGCCCAATTCTTCCTTGAGCATCTCACGCATATCCTCATCGCTTTCCTCTTCCAGCATGGCAAGGCTGTCCGTGATATCCTGATTCGCTTTTTTATATTCCCGGTACGCCTCCGCAACCGGCATCAGATCACTTTGCTCTTTCATCAAAGCCCGAAAGCGTTCCTGATTTGCCGTAACCGAAGGTTCGTTCAACTCGCCCATGATCTCTTCCAAACGGATCAAAAGGCCTTCCAGTTTGTCAAACATCCTTTCCTACTCCTATACGCTTGGCCAATATCCATACGCCACCCGGTCCAGTCCCGCATAATCCTGCGCCACCGTCACACCCTTAAACCCCGCTTCCTCCAGCAGGGTTCTGACCGCTTCCCCCTGGTCGTAACCGATTTCCAGAAAGAGCATCCCGCCGCCGCATAAATGCCCCGGACTCTCCGCAGCTATTTTCCGGTAAAAATCCAACCCGTCCCTGCCGCCGTCCAGCGCTGTCCGGGGCTCGTGCAGACGGACTTCGTCCGCCAAAGTTGCGATCACATCCGAACGGATATACGGCGGATTGGATACAATCATCTCATACATTCCTTCTATATTGGCAAAAAGATCGCTCCGTACAAAACGGACATTCTTTTGCCCAAGGGCCTCCGCATTTTGCCCCGCCACTTTCAGCGCTTCCTCCGAAATGTCGGCCCCCACGCCGCTGCAGCCGTTGGAATAATGCAGCAAACTCAGCAAAATGCAGCCGGAACCTGTGCACATGTCCAGAATCCGGTATCCGTCGTGGAGATTTTTCATCGCCTCCTCCACCAAAATTTCCGTATCCTGGCGGGGAATCAACACATTTTCATCCACCGCAAACGCAAGCCCCATAAACTCCTGCACACCCGTCAGATACTGCAAAGGCACGTGGCTGCCCCTCTTTGCTATCCATTCCCGGTAATGCGCAATTTGCCTTTCTTCCACCGCCCGTTCCCCATGCGCCAAAAGATCACTGCGCGTAATTTGGCATACCGCCTCCAGCAAAAGCCGCGCGTCCAGAGCCGCTTCCTCAATCCTGTTTTGCCCCAACACACGCTTTCCTTCCTCGTAAAGTTCCCGGTAGGTCATGAATTTTCCGCACCCTCCGCTGCCTTGGCATCCGTTTGCCTGTTTTTGCGGGTACCGCCTTTGGATTCCCTATGCCTGCCGCCGGAAGCGTTCTGCGCACCTTCCCCGAAATTCTCCTGCAAATAAGCGCGCCAGTCAAACACCGCTTCCACGGAGGCGATGGCCACCTCAATCATGGATTCATCCGGTTCTTTTGTGGTCAGTTTCTGCAGCCACATCCCCGGCGCACTGATGATCCGCACAAAAATATTGTCGCTTCTGCCCGCCAGACGGATGACCTCATACGAAATGCCGGCAATCACGGGCACCAGCGCCAACCGCAGCACAAGCCGCAGCACCGGATTGCCAATCCGGATAAACATAAAAAGAATCACGCTGATTACCATGACAAACAATAAAAAACTCGTACCGCAGCGCCTATGCTGCCGCGAACTGCGGCGCACGTTTCCCACGTTCAGTTCCCGTCCCCGCTCAATACAGTTGATGCACTTATGTTCCGCCCCATGGTACATATATACCCTGCGGATATCCTTCATGGCCGAAATTGCCAGCACATATCCCAAGAAAATCAGGATGCGCAGCACCCCCTCCAAAATCGCCAGCAGGGAAGCGTTGCGGACATAAGCGGAAAACAATGTGCTCAAAAAATACGGTAATACAATAAAAATCGCCACCGCCATCACGATGGAAAAGGCCACCGTTGCGCCCGTCACCAGTTTCGCGCTCCCACTTCCGGCCTCTTTTGCCGTAGGTTCCTCCTGTCCTTCCCCCTCCTGCACCGGCTCCTCCTCATAAAACTGGGCCGACCAGGACAGGGTTTTCATCCCCAATACCAAAGAATCCACAAAATTGAACACACCCCGCACAAAGGGAATTTGGGCTACCCGGTCCACCATCCGGCTGCCCTGGTACTCCTCCGCCTTGACGGTAATGGAACCGTCCTGCCTGCGCACCGCCACCGCATAGCGGTTCCTGTTTTTCATCATGACGCCTTCCAGTACCGCCTGGCCTCCGATGCCGCAATAGCATTTTTTCCTTTTCTTCTTAGCCATATATCTTATCTCTCCGGATAAAAATTAAGGTTGAGATTCGCAAAAAACCTCAACCTTACGCACTTCTTATTTGCTTTCCACACCATACTTCTTATTGAATTTATCAATACGGCCGCGCGCCTGTGCAGTTTTCTGCTGGCCGGTGTAGAAGGAATGGCACTTGGAACATACTTCGACGTGCAGTTCAGACTTGGTTGAACCGGTCACGAATGTATTGCCGCAGTTACATGTTACCGTTGCCTGGTAGTAGTTAGGATGGATACCCTCTTTCATGTTCTTTCACCTCATTCAAAATATTGTTTATCCCGCTGCCAAAAAAGCAACCCGTTATTCCCATCCGCTAGGTCTTATGACCGGCTGTCCGTATCACCTACAAACAGCTTTTTTATTGTATCACAGGATATCAAACGATGCAAGCCTTTTTTCCTAAAAACACGGAAATAAAAACCTTCAAATAAACCGCATTTTTTTCACGGTCTGCACAAACTCCGCATTGTTTCTGGTCTTGGCAAACAAATCCA
>DERU01000176.1:2151-2444 GCA_002361095.1 Lachnospiraceae bacterium UBA3332 | reverse complement strand
TTCTGGTCTTGGCAAACAAATCCAAAACCTTGTCCACCGCATCGTCCGACTTCATGCCGTTGAGCGCACGGCGCACAATATTGATCGCCTCCATTTCTTCGGAACTCAACAGCAAATCTTCCCTTCTGGTACTGGTTTTGGGAATATCAATGGCGGGAAAAAGACGTTTTTCCGAAAGCTTGCGGTCCAGCACAAGTTCCATATTGCCCGTTCCCTTAAATTCCTCATAAATCACATCGTCCATCTTGGAACCGGTATCCACCAGCGCAGTCGCCAGAATGGTCAGACTGCCG
>DERU01000176.1:0-1816 GCA_002361095.1 Lachnospiraceae bacterium UBA3332 | reverse complement strand
CATATTGCGGGCCGCGCCGAAAAACCGCTTTGGCATGTGCAGGGCCGCCGGGTCGATACCGCCGGACAGCGTCCTGCCGCTGGGAGGAACCACCAGATTATATGCCCGGGTCAGTCTCGTAATACTGTCCAGCAAAATCATGACGTCCTTTTTATGTTCCACCAACCGTTTTGCCCGCTCGATCACCATCTCGGACACCCGTTTGTGATTATCCGGCAGTTCGTCAAAGGTGGAATAAATCACCTCCACATTCGGCCCTTCCACAGTCTCCCGCATGTCCGTCACTTCCTCCGGCCGTTCGTCGATCAACAGTATGATCAGATGCATATCCGGATAATTGCGCTTTACAGCCTGCGCTACTTCCTTTAAAAGCGTGGTTTTACCGGCCTTGGGCGGGGAAACGATCATACCCCTCTGTCCTTTTCCGATAGGGCTTAATAAATCCATAATCCGCATCGCCACCGAAGACCCATAGCGCTCCAGCTTCAGGCGGCTGTCCGGGAAAATGGGCGTCATGTCCCCAAAGTTCTGCCTGCGCATCGCAACCTCGGTGGTATAACCGTTGATGGTCCTGACGTACAAAAGCGCGGAAAACTTCTCGTTCTGGGTACGGACCCTGGTATTGCCTTCCAGAATGTCCCCGGTTTTTAAACCGAAACGGCGGATTTGGCTGGGCGCCACATATACGTCGTTTTCACCGGGCAAATAGTTGGCCGAACGGATAAAGCCATACCCGTCCGACATCACCTCCAAAATACCGCTCACCGTGATACCGCTGTCCAGTTCCGCAGGAAATTTGTCCTCGTCCGCACTGGTAACCGGAGCCGTTCCCCTGTTGTAGGGACTGTTGTAGCGGGTATCCGCATTTCTGCCAACCGCATTGCGGCTGGCGTTATCCCCTTTTGCGCTTTCCCCCTTCTGAATCTGCCGGTGCTCCCTGTTGAGCCCCTCCGCCCTTTGGGTTCTCCCGTCATGGACGGTTTCCTCGTTCCTGCCATGAACCGGCTCCCGGCTTTCGGCATCTGCCTTCTTCCCCGTCTCCCCGGTTCTTTCGCCCTGCGGTCTGGCCGCTCCATCCCGCTTTTCCATGACAGACTGCCTGTTTTCCTCTTTAGATTCCACATGCCGTTTTATGGATTCCCCCTCCTTTTTCCCGTCGGGGCGCACACGGCCCGTTCCTTTTCTTTTCGTATTGGCCGTTGCGTAATCTGCCTGCTCCCGGACATGCGTCTCTTCCTTTTGCGCCTCTACGGGGGGCTCCTTTTCCTCCCTTGCCTTTTCTTCTCTTTCCTTGTCCGCTTTCTCCTGCTCGTCCAAGGCAAGCATTGCTTCAATAACCGCCGCCTTTTTCATCGCCGAGATCCCCTTGATCCCCCTGGCTTTTGCAATTTCCTTCAAATCATGGGCTGCCAACGACTCATATTGTTCTCTCATCATATTTTGGGCTCCTTCTCCAAATCCGGTTTCCTTTTACCGGTTTCCTTTTTAATTGGTATCTTTCCCGAATCAATGGTGGAATTAATGTTGCCATCCACAGCCTATGACTGTAAACAGAAACAGAATGGTACAATTGATAGGTAATAGAACTTTTATACGGAATCCGTTCCATGTCCGGCCATGACAATCGCGCTGCAGGAATCTGTTGCTCCAGGCAACAGACTGCCGCCTCGCCCATATGCCAAAAGGGTAAGCCGGTATGAACTGTTACATTATACTACAGATTCTTTAAAATAGGAAGTCTTTTTTCTTGACTCACACGGCCCCATGGTGACGGTTCGTAACAGTTCAGACAGGTCTGACCTGTTACAGCATCCGT
>DERU01000007.1 GCA_002361095.1 Lachnospiraceae bacterium UBA3332 | reverse complement strand
TCCCGCCTTAAGCTGCTGCCATTGAGGGATGAACGGTTACACTCTTTTTTTAATTATTGATAAATTTCTATATTCTTTTTTGAAATTTATGATATAATGGGACTAACATACCATATAAAGAGGTGAACGCATGGATACAAAAATTTTATTGGAAAGCGGAACAAACGAACTGGAAGTCCTGGAATTTAAGCTGGGCGGAAGTTCCTACGGCATTAATGTGGCAAAGATACGCGAAATCATGGAATACAGGGAAATCACCCCGATCCCCAACGCCCATCCGAGCATTGAGGGCGTTTTCATGCCGCGCGATGTGCTGATTACAGCGATCGACCTGAAAGATTACTTAAACAAAGGCCGGTCCGGCCCGGAAGGCCTTTTTATCATTACGAATTTTAATAAACTCAACATCGCATTTCATGTGGATTCCGTAATCGGCATCCACAAAGTATCCTGGACCAACATCATCAAGCCCAGTACCACCATATCCACCCCCGAGAACGGTATCTGCACCGGCATTGTCAAGCTGGAAAACGACCTGATCATCATTCTGGATTTTGAGAAGATCGTAGCGGACATTGATCCGGAGACCGGCCTGAAAGTGACGGATATCGACGCGTTGGGCGAGCGTGAGCGCAACGACATCCCGATCCTGATTGCGGAGGACTCTGCCCTGCTCAACAAGCTGATTGCGGACTGTCTGACCAAAGCGGGGTATCAGAACCTGACCCGTACAGAGGACGGACAGCAGGCGTGGGATCTCATCCGCGAATACCGGGACAACGGCACTTTGGACCAGCATGTCCGCTGTGTCATCACCGATATCGAAATGCCCCTGATGGACGGCCACCGTCTCACAAAGCTCATCAAGGACTGCGACGAAACCAAGCATATTCCCGTCGTCATTTTCTCTTCCCTGGTAAACGAGGAAATGAAGCTCAAGGGTCTGGCGCTGGGAGCCAATGCCCAGCTCTCCAAACCGGAGATCGGCAATCTGGTCAGGGTAATCGACGGATTGGTGGCCCAGGCCTCCCAATCCTGACCGCATAGGCAAAAGCCTGAAACGGGCGGAGGATGGATAGCGATAAGCTTCCATACACCGCCCGTTTTTTGCGTTTAAAATCATTTATTTCCGCCGGCCCCATTCCGTTCCTGGCAGGCAATAACTGGACTGCTTAAAATAATATAAAATGGTACTTTCTATCATGCCACTTTTGTGTATACTGGATAACAAACAATGCCGTCCCCGCTCCTTATACCGTTGCAGGCGGCATGCCGGGCTTTGCGCATCCGCGCGGCGTACACAAATCCCGGTGTTTACGCACAGACACAATGGTGAAGGGCAAAAGCCGCGCAGAAACGGAGAAATGATGAAAAACGAAAAAATGCAAAAACTGGTTATGACAGGCGTATTCGCCGCACTCTCTTATGTGGTTTTCACTTTTTTACAGTTTAAAATCCCGCTCCCGGGCGGAGACGCCACCTCCATCCATCTCGGCAACGCCGTCTGCGTACTGGGAGCCCTGATTCTGGGCGGACCCTTGGGCGGTATCGGCGGCGCACTGGGCATGACCATCGGCGATCTTTTGGATCCCATTTACGTCATTTATGCCCCCAAAACCTTCCTGCTCAAACTCTGTATCGGCCTGATCACCGGTTTTGTGGCCCATAGGCTGGGCCGCATCACCCACAGGACCGACCGCAGGGAAATTGCCAAATGGATCACCGGTGCGGCGGTATGCGGCCTGCTCTTCAATGTCGTCTTTGATCCTTTGATCGGCTATTTTTATAAGCTTTACATCATCGGAAAACCCGCCGCTGAAATCACGCTTGCGTGGAACATCGCCTCCACCGGCATCAATGCCGCCGCTTCAACCGTCGTGGCGGTTCTGGTCTACCTGGCGCTGCTTCCCGCCCTGAAAAAATCCGGTCTTTTCTTCACAATCGGAAAGGAAAAACAGTCATGAAATACCAAATCCCCCCAAAAATTGCCGTTATCAACAGCTTTGCGGGATACGGGCGCTGTTCCATGACGGAAGCGCTTCCCATCATCAGCGCCATGAAGGTGCAGGCCTGTCCGGTTCCCACCGCCATTTTTTCCAACCATACCGGTTTTCCCACCCACTTTCGCGTGGATTTCACCGGACAGCTGGAAGACTATCTGGCCCAATGGGCCCGGCTGGACCTTGCCTTTGACGGCGTATACTGCGGCTTTCTGGGGCAGGAAGGACAGGTTTTGCCAATTGTCTCCTTTCTTTTGGAACAGAAAAAAAAGGGCTGTTCCTTGATTGTTATAGATCCCGTGATGGGGGATCACGGCAAAACCTACAAAACGGTCACGCCAGCCCACTGCCAGGCACTCAAAAACCTTGTGGCGCTTGCCGATATCATCACGCCCAATCTCACGGAAGCCTGCATCCTGACCGGCATCCCCTACCGGGAAGCAAACCTCTGGGACGCGGACGCGCTGCAAAAGTTATGCGCGTCCCTGCATGCCATGGGGCCGAAAAAA
>DERU01000172.1:4349-10087 GCA_002361095.1 Lachnospiraceae bacterium UBA3332 | reverse complement strand
GACCAAAGTCGTTTCCTATACATATTTTCCGCGGCAACCGCAAAACTGTTGTTTACAGGGAACAATTGTTTGTGCTATAATCTAAAAACGAAACTTGTTGTGAAAGTATTTTTTTGGCGGGACGGCGGCCGGGAGGAATACGGTATGAAGCTGGTGACTTTTAATATCCGTTGTGATTACGGACAGGACGGAGAAAATTGTTTTGTGTACAGAAAACCTTTGATCCTGAAAAAGATTGCGGAGGAAAAGCCGGATGTGATCTGTTTTCAGGAGGTATTGCCCCATGTGGCGGAGTGGCTCAAGGAAGAATTAAAGGAGTACTATGTCATAGGCTGCGGCAGGGATACGGATTTGCGTGGGGAGCAGGTTTCGATTGCGTACCGGAAAAAGAACATGAACCTGATGCGCATGGAGAGTTACTGGCTGTCCAGGACTCCCTATCTGCCCGGTTCCCGTTATGAGGAGCAGAGCGATTGTCCCAGAATTTGTACGGAGGCGGTGTTTGAGGAACTGGATAGCCGCAAGGTGTTCAGGCTGGTCAATACCCATCTGGATCATATCGGCATGCAGGCGAGGAAGCTGGGATTTCTGCAGATTTTGACAAAGCTGGAGCGGGAGGACTTTTTCCCGGAGGCGCCGGCGGTGATTGTCGGGGATATGAATGCGGAGCCGGACAGCGAGGAAATGCGCGTAATGGAGCAGTTTGCGGGATATCATAACGCCACAAAGGATATCGGCGTCACATTCCACGGGTACGGAAAAGAGAAACCTTGCAACATAGACTATATTGTGGTCAGGGGCTGCAGCTGTGACAGTGTGGAGAAATGGACGGATAAAGAGGGACAGGTGAGCCTGTCGGACCACTATCCTGTCTGTGCCAGGATCAGGTTTGCCTGATCGGTTATCATGGGGAAATAATGATGAAACTGCAATATGAAAGGGAACAGGTGGCAGGGGCCATTGACCGTATTGTGGGTAAAACCATGCAGATGGATTTGGTTTGGGATTGGCCCTGCGGGGTGGCTTATTACGGTGTTGCACAGGCCTATGAAAAGACGGGGAACGAGCGGTATCTGCGGCTTTTAAAAGAGCGGGTGGATTTGTTGATCCGTCTGGGGCTTCCGCCGGTATGGACGGTGAATACCTGCGCCATGGGGCATTGCCTGCTCACCCTGTATCAGGCGACCCGGGAGGAGCGGTACCGGGAACTGGTATTGGATAAGGCGTCCTATCTGCGGACCAGGGCGCTGCGCTTTGGCGATGGCGTTTTACAGCATACGGTGTCTGCGGGCAATGATTTCCCGGAACAGGCGTGGGCGGATACGCTTTTTATGGCGGCGTTTTTTCTGCTGCGCACAGGAGTGGCGGAGAAGGATGAGGAGATGATCGGCGACGCCCTGCACCAGTGGTATTGGCATATCCGGTATTTGCAGGACGAGGAGACCGGCTTTTATTTCCACGGCTACGATCATATTGCCGACAACCATATGTCGGGAATTCACTGGGGACGCGCCAATGCCTGGGCGGCGTATACGATGGCGAAGGTGGGGACGGTTTTGCCCGCCTGCTATTTATATCCGGAATATATGGATGTGGCGGGTTCCCTGGATGAGCAGCTGGCAGTGTTGAAAACCGTGCAGACAAAAGACGGCCTTTGGAGGACGGTTTTGGATGACGAAAGTTCTTATGAGGAGGTTTCCGCTTCCGCCGGAATTGCCGCCGCGATGCTGGAGAGGGGCAATCCGTTACATACGCCGTATATTAACCGGGCGATTGCCGGGATTTTGGCAAACGTGGGAAAGGACGGGAAGGTTTGGAACGTTTCCGGGGGAACGGCGGTCATGCGGGATGCCGCAGGCTATAAAGGGATTTCGAGAAGATGGATACAGGGATGGGGGCAGGGCCTGGCGCTGGCGTTTTTGAGCGGTGTGCTGTCCTGCGATGCAGAAGCGTAACGGTTTTGGAAAAGGCCGGGCGGCAATATAAAAATGCGGGAGTGACGGATTTTGATGAATGAAAGAGTATGGAATATTTTGACGGATTCCTTTATGAAAATACTGCTTCCGGGGCTGACGATGACGATACCGCTCACCGTGATTTCGTTTGCGATCGCGATGGTGATTGCGGTGGTTACCGCAATGGTGCAGTTTGCGGGAGTCAGGGGCGTCAAACAGCTGGCGCGGTTTTATGTGTGGGTAATTCGGGGTACGCCGCTGTTGGTGCAGCTGTATGTGATTTTTTACGGGCTGCCGGGGCTTGGGATTATCATAGATCCGTTTCCGGCGGCGGTGATTGTGTTTGCCATTAACGAGGGGGCGTACTGTGCGGAAACCGTCCGCGCGGCCCTGGAATCGGTACCGGTGGGGCAGATGGAAGCGGGCTATTGTGTGGGCATGTCCTATTTGCAGATTATGCGCAGGATTGTACTGCCGCAGGCAATGCGGACGGCTTTTCCGCCCCTTTCCAATTCCCTGATTGCCCTGGTCAAGGACACTTCCCTTGCGGCCAACATTACAGTGCTGGAGATGTTTATGGCCACCCAGAGGATTGTGGCCAGGACTTATGAGCCGCTTGCCTTATATATAGAAGTCGGTCTGATTTATCTGCTCTTTTCCACGGTGCTCACAAAGCTGCAGCGGATCGGGGAGAAGCGTCTGAACACTTACGAGAAGAAGGAGACGGTCTGATGCTGGAAATCAGGGATATTCAAAAATCTTTTGGCGCCCTGGAAGTGTTGAAGGGTGTGAGCCTGCAGGTGGAGCAGGGGGATGTGGTGGCCATTCTGGGTCCCAGCGGGTCGGGAAAGACCACGCTGCTGCGGTGCATCAATTTTTTGGAAAGGGCGGATGCCGGTACGATGGTTTTTGACGGGGAGACGGTGTCGATGCACAGGGCTTCCCACAGGGAAATTGCAGCGATCCGCAAAAAGACGGCGTTTGTATTTCAAAACTATAACTTATTCCGCAATAAGACTGCCCTGCAGAATGTGACGGAAGGGTTGGTGATTGCACGGCGCATGGCAAAGGCCGAAGCGGTTGAGATCGGAAAGCGGTCGCTGGATAAGGTGGGGCTTTCCGACCGGTATGACTATTATCCCAGCCAGCTGTCCGGCGGGCAGCAGCAGCGGGTGGCGATCGCGCGCGCTTTGGCGACAGACCCGAAAATAATCTATTTTGACGAGCCCACCTCGGCGCTTGACCCGGAATTGACCGGCGAGGTGCTTTCCGTCATGCAGCAGCTGGCGACGGAGGGGATGACGATGCTGGTGGTCACACATGAGATGACCTTTGCCAGAAACGTTTCGTCCAAAGTTATTTTTATGGAAGACGGCCTTGTGGTGGAAGAAGGGGATGCGAAAGGTTTCTTTGACCATCCGAAGACGGAACGGACGAAGGCCTTTTTGAATCATAGCAATCAGTGAGAGGAGAATGGAAAAAGATGATGAAGAAGAGATGGAAAACCGTGTTGTTGGCGGCGGTATTTGCCGCCATGGCAGCAGGATGCGGACAGAAGGATACGCAGCCGCAGGATACGGCGGTATCACAGGAAACGGACGGCGCAAAAGAGAGCGCTGCGGAAGATGCCGGACAAAAGGAAGATACGGCGGCGGATACCAAGCGGGAACCGGCTGCCGGGGAAGGGGATTTGCTCTCCCGCATCAGGGAAAAAGGCGAGATCGTCATTGCCACGGAGGGTACCTGGGCGCCTTGGACTTTCCATGACGAAAATGATAACCTGGTAGGTTATGACGTAGAGGTGGCCCAAAAAATTGCGGAGAAGCTGGGGGTTACGGCGACCTTTGTGGAAGGGGAATGGGACGGTTTGTTTGCGGGACTGGATTCCGGCCGGTATGATATTGTGGCAAACGGCGTGGAGGTCACGGACGAACGCGCGGAAAAATATGATTTTTCGGATCCTTACGGTTATATCCGCACGGCCATCATTGTCAGGGGGGACAACGAGGAGATTACTTCCTTTGAGGACCTGAACGGAAAAACTACGGCAAATACACTGGCCAGTACCTATGCGCTTCTGGCGGAAAGCTACGGTGCAAACGCCACCGGTGTGGATGATTTGAACCAGACCATTGAACTTTTGCTTGCGGGGCGCGTGGATGCCACGCTGAATGCGGAAGTCACTTTTTATGATTATAAGAACGCCCATCCCGAATCGGATTTGAAGGTAGCGGCGCTTACCGAGGAGGCTTCTTTGGTGTGTATCCCGTTTCGGAAAGAGGCGGATTCCGACAGCCTTCGGGAAGCGGTAAATCAGGCGGTGGCAGAACTTTCGGATTCCGGGGAATTGTCGGAATTATCACAAAAATATTTCGGGTCGGATATTTCCCAAAAAGAGTGACATAGATGATGCAGTACTTTGCGGTTTCATTCCGGATCATTTTCCCGGTTTTTTTCTTTATGGCATTGGGAAGCGGTATCCGGCATTGCAGGCTTTTGGATGAGAATGTGTTTTCCCAGATCAATAAACTGGTATTCCGGGTTTTTCTGCCGGTTAAGCTGTTTTTGGATATTTATCATTCGGATTTTGGGAACGTATTTTCGCCGCCCCTGTTTTTATATGCCATTGGGGGTGTGTTTGCGGCCTGGCTGGGAACATGGCTGGTGGTGGGAAAGACCGTGCGGGACAGGCGGGACGCGCCCACGATCATTCAGGCCGTTTACCGGAGCAATTATGTGTTGTTTGGCATGTCCATTGCGGGCAATATGTATCCCGGGGAAGACCTGGGAGTGATTTCGGTGCTGGCGGCTTTCGTGGTACCCCTGTTTAATATTTTGGCGGTGATTTTGTTTGAAGTCTGTCTGGGCAGGGGGAAAGGCTCCTTTTGGCATCTGCTAAAAGGCATTGCCCGAAACAATCTGGTGGTGGGCAGCGCTTTGGGGCTTATCTTTTTGGCGGCGGGAATCCGCCTGCCGCAGCTGGTGGAAAAACCGTTATGTCAGCTGGGGGATATGGCCACGCCGCTGGCAATTTTGTGCGTGGGGGCGACGCTGCGTTTTGCGGCCCTCAAAAAGTACGGACGGTATCTTCTGGTTATGGCGTTTGGCAGACTGGTGGCGGTACCCGCCGTTTTGGTGGGGGGCGCCATCGCGCTGGGCTTTCGGGGCATGGAACTGGCGGGCCTGTTTTTGGTGTTTGCTTCCCCGACGGCGACTTCGTCCTATCCCATGGCCCAGGAATTGGGCGGGAACGGCGAACTGGCCGGCCTTGGGGTGGCGGTCAGCAATGTGGCCTGCCTGTTTACCATGTTTTTGTGGATCGCCCTGTTAAAATACTTCCGGCTGTGCTGAGCGGTACCGCTGCCGGACGTTACGTCCTAGCAGCATTGCTTTTGGTACTGTTTGGGGGTCATGCCCTTGAATTTTTTAAATATTTTGACAAAATAGCTGCTGTCGTTAAATCCGCACTGGTAGGCGGCTTCCGTGACGGATACGGGGGTGGCGGCAAGGAGGTAGCAGGCGCGTTCGATGCGGTAATAGTTTAGGTACTCGATGGGTGTGCGGTGGATGAGGGCGTGGAAGTAACGGCAGAAATAGCGGGGGGACATACCTGCCAGTTTTGCCAGCTGTTCCAACGTGACGGGCCGCATATAGGCTTGCTCGATATATTCCAGAACGGGTTTGAGAACCTGAATTTTTTCGGAGTCGGGGGTGGCGTTTTTCTCCGTTTCCATATAACAGTGGTTTTCATACAGATAGCCGAACCATTCAAAGAGGGCGCCC
>DERU01000172.1:3114-4056 GCA_002361095.1 Lachnospiraceae bacterium UBA3332 | reverse complement strand
AGGCGCCCAGGGCGGAAAGTTCACCGCCGGGCGTCTTTTTTTGTGCGGCAGAGATCAAACGGTTTGTGATGGCGCACAGGGGCTCGGCGCCGGAGGGGAAAAAAGGGTAAATGTGTACGTTTTTGGCCGTCAGGGTGCGGATACAGCGGCGGCAAATGTCCGTGTGCATGAAAAGGGGGGCAGGGTCAAATACAACGCAGTCATAGACACAGTTGTCCGGCATGCCGCCATGGATGACGCCCTGGTTGATAAAAACGATATCCCCTTCTTTGGCCAAAAGCATTTCGTCGTTTAGGAAAAATGTGAAACTGCCCTTCAGGATGCGTATGATTTCCATCTCCCGGTGCCAATGAAAGGGCATTTCGTAACGGGGATGTCCCTCGTCCACCCGGTAAAGGGCGACGGGAAAATCGGGGGTTCCGTGGGTGATTTGCTCCTTATAATCCAAATAATGCATACGAAAGCAGCCTCCTTTTGACAGATGGTGAATATCGTACTATTTTTTACCATTATATCACCAGACGCCGGAAAAATAAAATGATAATATACTACTATCAAAGGAAATGTAACCCTCTGGCCCGCCTGTAGGCCATGGCGGATTGGACGGTTACGAAGCGAGTTTATTTTATGGAGGGTAAAAGTATGGCAGAGAGCAGATTGGTCGGGGCGTATCCGGTGATTGGCATCCGCCCCACGATTGACGGCCGCAGGGGGTATTTGAAGGTACGGGAGTCGCTGGAAGAGCAGACCATGAACATGGCGAAAGCGGCGGCGGCGCTGTTTACGGAGAATCTCCGGTATTCCAACGGGGAGCCGGTAAAAGTGGTGATTGCGGATACCACCATCGGCCGGGTAGGAGAGGCTGCGGCATGTGCGGACAAGTTCCGCAGGGAAGGCGTGGACATTACGCTGACCGTAACCCCCTGCTGGTGCTACGGCGCG
>DERU01000172.1:0-2844 GCA_002361095.1 Lachnospiraceae bacterium UBA3332 | reverse complement strand
ACCCCCTGCTGGTGCTACGGCGCGGAAACCATGGATATGGAACCTAAGACGATCAAGGGCGTATGGGGCTTTAACGGTACGGAGCGTCCCGGGGCGGTGTACCTTGCGTCGGTTTTGGCGACCCACGCGCAAAAGGGCCTTCCTGCTTTCGGTATTTACGGGCATGACGTGCAGGAAGCGGACGATGCATCCATTCCGGAAGATGTAAAAGAAAAGCTGCTGCGTTTCGGTCGGGCGGCGGTTGCGGTGGCAACCATGCGGGGCAAGTCTTATTTACAGATCGGCTCCATTTGCATGGGGATCGGCGGTTCCATCATTGATCCTGCGTTTATAGAGGAATACCTGGGGATGCGTGTGGAGTCCGTGGATGAAGTGGAAATCATCCGGCGCATGACGGAAGGAATCTACGATGCAGCGGAATACGAAAAAGCGCTTGCATGGGTAAAGCAAAACTGTAAGGAAGGGTTTGACAAAAATCCGTCCGAGGTGCAAAAAAGCCGGGAGGAGAAGGACAAGGATTGGGAGTTTGTGGTCAAGATGATGTGTATCATCAAAGACCTGATGAACGGGAACAAAAACCTTCCCGCAGGCCGTGAGGAGGAGATGGTGGGCCATAATGCCATCGCCGCCGGTTTCCAGGGGCAGCGGCAGTGGACGGATTTTTATCCCAACTGCGATTTCCCCGAAGCAATGCTCAACACGTCCTTTGACTGGAACGGAGCGCGGGAGCCTTATATTTTGGCCACGGAAAACGATGTGTTAAACGGGCTTGGCATGCTCTTTATGAAGCTTTTGACGAACCGGGCGCAGATTTTTGCGGATGTGCGCACCTATTGGAGTCCGGAAGCGGTGAAAAAAGCGACCGGGTATGAACTGGAAGGCGTAGCGAAGGAGGCGGGCGGCTTTATCCACCTGATCAATTCCGGAGCGGCCTGTCTGGACGCCTGCGGAAAAGCGACGGACGAGAACGGAAATTATCTGATGAAGCCCTGGTATGAAGTGACGGAAGAAGACCAGAAGGCAATCATGGAGGCCACTACCTGGAATGCGGCGGACTTTGGGTACTTTAGGGGAGGCGGCTATTCTTCCCGTTTTCTGACGCAGGCGCAGATGCCCGCCACCATGATCCGTCTGAATCTGGTGAAGGGTTTGGGACCGGTTTTGCAGATCGCGGAGGGCTGGACGATCCATTTGCCGGACGAAGTATCCGATAAACTGTGGAAACGCACGGACTACACCTGGCCCTGTACCTGGTTTGCGCCCAGAACCACGGGAAAAGGCGCTTTTGCGACCGCCTATGATGTGATGAACAATTGGGGGGCGAACCATGGCGCGATCAGCTATGGGCATATCGGTGCGGATTTGATCACCATGTGTTCCATGCTGCGGATCCCGGTGTGCATGCATAACGTGGAGGAAAGCAAGATTTTCCGTCCCGCCGCATGGAATGCCTTTGGCATGGATAAAGAAGGGCAGGATTACCGTGCATGCGCGGCGTTCGGTCCGCTGTATAGGTGAGGACCGGCGGTATCGGGTTGGGAGATTTGACGTGAAAAGGAGAAGCGTATGGAATTGAGTTATATGGAATTGCGGGAACAGATTTGTGATGTATGCCATAAAATGTGGCAGCTGGGATGGGTTGCGGCAAATGACGGGAACGTCTCTGCCAAGCTTGCGGACGGTACTTTTCTGACCACGCCTACCGGAATCAGTAAAAGCTTTATTACGCCGGAAAAACTGGTGCATATCGACAAGGACTGTAACATATTGGAGGCGCTGGACGGGTACCGGCCTTCCTCAGAGGTGAAAATGCATCTGCGCTGCTATGAGGAGCGCGAGGATGTGGGGGCCGTCCTGCATGCCCACCCGCCGGTGGCGACGGGATTTGCGGTGGCCAATATCGCGCTGGACGAATATTCCATGATCGAGACGGTTCTTACCCTGGGCTCCATTCCGGTGACGCCTTATGGCACGCCGTCCACCTATGAAGTGCCCAACGCCATCGCGCCTTACCTTGGCGAGCATGACGCGGTACTGCTGCAAAACCACGGGGCGCTGACGGTGGGCGCAGATGTGCTCACGGCCTATTACCGGATGGAGACGCTGGAATTGTTTGCGAAAATTACCATGAACGCGCATCTTTTGGGCGGGGCACAGGAACTTTCCAAGGAAAATATTGACAGATTGATTTCCATGCGTCAAAATTACGGTGTGACCGGCAGACATCCCGGTTACAAAAAATACCCGCGAAACGAGGAATAAATATGTTAAAAGGAATCCCTAAAATTTTATCGCCCCAGCTGTTGAAGGTGTTATGCGAGATGGGGCACAGCGACCGTATTGTCGTCGCGGACGGAAATTTCCCGGCGGAAACCATGGGGAAGGACTGTATTGTCGTCCGGATGGACGGACATGGTGTGCCGGAGGTTCTGGATGCCATTTTGCAGCTGTTTCCGCTGGATACCTATGTGGAAAAACCGGTTACCCTCATGGAGGTTATGCCGGGAGATCCGGTCAAGACGCCGATTTGGGATACCTATAAGGAGATCGTCTCCAAATACGATGCGCGTAAGGAGCAGGCGGTGGGGACGGTGGAGCGGTTCGCTTTTTATGAACAGGCCAAGACCGCATATGCCATTATCGCCACGGGGGAGTCTGCGGTGTATGCCAATGTGATGCTGCAAAAAGGCGTGGTCTGACAAAATGATGGTTTGGGTTATAGGAAACGGCTTTGGTCGTTTCCTATGGTTCTGCCGGGAAATGCAGGGCGTTTGCACAAAGCAGGCGTCTGTGTTTTCCGGCAATTTTCATTTTAAGGCGGATGTATAGGAAACGACTTTGGTC
>DERU01000289.1 GCA_002361095.1 Lachnospiraceae bacterium UBA3332 | reverse complement strand
ACAGTATGGCGCCGGATGTGTTATGGTTACAAAGGTCGTTTAGACCGTGCCGAAGACAGCAGGTATCGGGGAACCGATGTAAGCAGAAGCGCCTGCCGAGGAATGAAGAGTACAGAAATGGCTGATTCCCTCCCTGTCTTTGGACGGGGAGGTTTCTTTTCTAAAATCCTCTTTTATCGGCAAAGAATCTACAAGGAGGTAAGATCATGGCAAAAGTTGAGTTGAAACAGCCCGTTGTGCAGGAAATCTCCGAAGCGGTAAAAGATGCACAGTCAGTTGTTCTTGTTGACTATCGCGGACTTACCGTGGAGCAGGATACCGCTCTGCGCAAGCAGCTCCGTGAGGCCGGAGTTACGTACAAGGTTTACAAGAACACGATGATGAATTTTGCGTTCAAGGGAACGGATCTTGAGGCGTTGGCGCCTTATCTGAACGGTCCTTCCGCGATTGCGATTTCCAAGACGGATGCGACCGCGCCCGCAAGGGAGTTGGCGAACTTCGCCAAGACGGCTGACAAGCTGGAGATCAAAGGCGGTATGGTGGAAGGCAATGCGTACGATGCAAAAGGCATCGCACAGATTGCACAGATTCCCGGAAGGGAAGCACTTATTTCCAGGCTGCTGGGAAGCATGCAGTCGCCCATTACCAATCTGGCACGTGTCCTGAACCAGATTGCGGAGAAGGATGGGGAAGCGGCTCCTGCGGAAGCCTGACCCGCAGAAAACGTGAATCTGCAGTGCGCTACAGCACAGCATGTAACATGACAAACGGCAGGGGCATAATCCTATGCAAAATGAATAACGGAGGGAAACGAAAATGGCTAAATTGACCACTCAGGAATTTATTGATGCTATCAAAGAGATGACCGTATTAGAGTTAAACGATCTGGTAAAGGCTTGCGAAGAAGAGTTTGGCGTATCTGCGGCGGCAGGCGTTGTCGTAGCGGCGGCAGGCCCGGTGGCAGAGGTTGAGGAAAAGACCGAGTTTGATGTGGAACTGACCGAAGTTGGCCCTAATAAGGTTAAGGTCATCAAAGTGGTTCGCGAAGTAACCGGCCTTGGCCTGAAGGAAGCGAAGGATGTTGTTGACGGCGCTCCCAAGGTTGTCAAGGAAGGCGCTTCCAAGGAAGAAGCGGAAGATATCCAGAAGAAACTGGAAGCGGAAGGCGCAAAAGTTACGCTTAAATAATCAAATCATGATCTTACATGCAGGGGCATCCGCAGAATGCGGATGCCCCTGTTTGCCGTGTCCTGCCGTGTCCTGCCGCTTCCTGCCTTGGGTTTCCCGGGCATAAGCGGATGCCGTAACAGTATGGGTTTGTCCGGACTGTTACGCGCATTTATCAAACCGTTATCAAAGGTTAAAAATTTAAGAAATTATTTGTTGACTTTAAGGGAAATTTATGCTAGAGTGTAGGATGCATTACTGTGTTAGACTATGCCATTTTATGCGTGTAATATCGAACATTAGTGGTTAAAGAAGCCTATATGAAGCGCAAAAGTGCAGAAATTCAGGCTTTGTAGTACAGCAGGCTGTGCAGGTGCGGTTACGGCTGTTTTTTGGAAACCGCAGCGACATGTAGTAGTCAATCATAAGAACGGGGTGAATTGTCAATGGAAAAAAACAGAATACGCCCGATTGCCGCAGGCAAGAATGTGCGCATGAGCTATGCACGACGGAAAGAAGTACTGGAAATGCCCAACCTGATAGAAGTCCAGAAAAATTCTTATAAATGGTTTCTGGAAGAGGGGTTGAAAGAGGTATTTGATGATATTTCGCCGATTTCTGATTACAGCGGGCATCTGAGTCTGGAATTCGTGGACTTTGAGCTGTGCGAAGATGACGTGAAATATTCTATTGAGAAGTGCAAGGAGAGAGATGCGACATATGCTGCTCCTCTGAAAGTGAGAGTACGGCTATATAATAAGGAAAAAGAAGAGATCAGCGAGCATGAGATTTTTATGGGCGATCTTCCTTTGATGACGGAGACGGGTACTTTTGTCATCAATGGTGCGGAGCGTGTTATTGTCAGCCAGTTGGTGCGTTCTCCCGGAATTTACTATGGAATCAGCCATGATAAGATCGGTAAGCGCCTGTATTCCTGCACCGTCATTCCCAACCGGGGTGCGTGGCTGGAGTATGAGACGGATTCCAACGATGTTTTCTATGTCCGTGTGGACCGCACGAGGAAAGTTCCGATTACCGTTTTGCTGCGTGCGCTGGGCGTGGGAACCAATGACGAGATCAGGGAACTTTTTGGGGATGAGCCCAAGATTGAGGCCAGTTTTGCGAAGGACACGGCGGAAAATTATCAGGAAGGTCTTTTGGAATTATACAAGAAGATTCGTCCCGGCGAACCTTTGAGCGTGGAAAGCGCGGAGAGTTTGATCAACGCTATGTTTTTTGATCCCAGAAGGTATGATCTGGCCAAAGTCGGGCGTTACAAATTCAATAAGAAACTGATGCTGCGCAACCGGATTAAAGGACATGAACTGGCAGAGGACGTGGTGGATATGACCACGGGGGAAGTGCTGGCGGCGGCGGGCACGAAGGTGACGATGGAACTGGCCGATGAGATTCAAAACAGTGCGGTTCCGTATGTATATATTCAGACAGAAGAGAAGAAAGTAAAGGTTTTATCCAGCATGATGGTGGATTTGACCCATTATGTGGATTGTGAGCCGAAGGAACTGGGTATAACGGAGTTGGTTTATTATCCGGTTCTTGCACAGATTTTGGAGCAATATGCGCAGGATCCGGAGGAACTGGCGGAGGCCATCCGGAAAAACGTCCATGAACTGATTCCCAAGCATGTGACCAAGGAAGATATCATTGCTTCCATTAATTATAATATCCACCTGGAATACGGTATCGGCAATGATGACGATATCGACCATCTGGGCAACCGCCGGATCCGTGCGGTGGGAGAACTTTTGCAGAACCAGTACCGGATCGGTCTGTCCAGGCTGGAACGCGTGGTGCGGGAAAGGATGACCACGCATGACGCGGAGGAGATTTCCCCGCAGGTATTAATCAACATTAAGCCGGTGCAGGCTGCCGTGAAGGAGTTTTTCGGATCTTCCCAGCTGTCCCAGTTTATGGACCAGAATAATCCTTTGGGTGAGTTGACGCATAAAAGGCGTCTTTCGGCATTGGGGCCGGGCGGTTTGTCCCGTGACCGTGCCGGATTCGAGGTTCGTGACGTGCATTATTCCCATTACGGAAGAATGTGTCCGATTGAGAC
>DERU01000218.1:2148-8133 GCA_002361095.1 Lachnospiraceae bacterium UBA3332 | reverse complement strand
AGTAATCAGTCATAATAATGAGGGAAATTCAACGGCAAAAGGCAGCGAAAGCTGCCTTTTGGCGCATATAAGGGAATGCGGAGCCTTTTCCTTTCTGGTATAATACAGAATATAATTAAGGACGGCAAAGTCCTGCAGGAGGTTTGTAATGAAGATTTGTAATCCATTATTTCGGGCGGATATGCCGGATCCTGATATTATTCGGGCAGGCAATGATTTTTATATGGTTTCCACTACCATGTTTTATATGCCTGCGGCGCCGATTTTAAAGTCAAAGGATTTGGTTCACTGGGAAATTGTTTCTTACATTTGCCGAAGCATTGCCGATAATGATATTTATGGTCTCAGAAACGGCCGGCATGCATACGCCAAGGGGCAGTGGGCGACCAGCCTGATGCGGCATAACGGCAGATTTTATGCGTGTTTTGTCTGCCATGATATGAAAAAAACCTATCTGTTTTCCACCGACGATATTGAAAAGAGCGATTGGGACAGGGTGGAGATCGGGGATGTTTTTCACGATATGTCTTTTTTATGCTGGGAAAACCATGTGTATTTGGTGTACGGCAACGGGGAAATCCGGATCGTGGAGTGGAAGGAGGATTTTTCCGGTGTGGTGGAAGGTTCCGACAGGCTGCTGCTGCATACGCCCGCAGAAGGAATGCGTCTGCGATGCGAAGGCTGCCGGGCTTATGTAAAGGACGGCTGGATTTATTTATTGTTCATCGAATGGCCGGATGGGGAAGGAATCCGCCGGGAGGTTTGTTACCGCGCACGGTCATTGGAAGGGCCCTTTGAGAGAAAAATCCTTCTGGAAGACGATATGTGGATTCCCGGCAGGGGAATTGCCCAAGGGCCGATATTTGACGATGCGGCGGGAAACTGGTATGCGTTCATGTTCCAGGACAGCGGCGCGTTGGGGAGAGTGCCGTTTTTGATGCCCGTATGCTGGCGGGAGGGCTGGCCGGTTTTGGGAGACGGCGGGAAGGTGCCGGAAACCTTTGAAACGGATTTGCCGGAAAGTCCGACGCGTCCTTTGACGCAGGGAGACAGTTTCTGCCATACACAAAACGAATTGGAAAAGGTATGGCAGTGGAACCATTTGCCGGATGAAAGCGCCTGGTCTTTTACAAAGCGTCCCGGATTTTTGCGTTTGGAAAACAGACATCAGGCAAAAGAACTGTTGGCGGCAAGAAACACTCTTACCCAGCGGACGGTCGCTCCTTACAGTGCGTTTTGGGTTTGTCTGGAATGCGGCGGAATGCGGGACGGGGATTATGCGGGGCTGTGTGCAATCGAAGAAAAATATGCGCAGATCGGCGTCCGTCAGCAAAACGGCGTGCGCTCTGTCGTGCTGCTTAGCCGGGAAGGGGAACGCGCGCCCCTTGCGGTGGCGGGCACAGGCCGGATGGAAGCGTTGGAGGAGTGGTACCAAAAGGAAGAACAGACGGTTTTGCTGGAGGAAGACCGGGTGTGGCTGAAAATTGTTTTTACGTTTGACAGCTGGAAAAGCGGGAAGGAGACAGCGGCGTTTTATTATAGTACGGACGGCGCGGTTTGGAACAGGCTGGGAGAGGAGCGTTCCCTGTTCTATTCCATGTCCTTGTTTGTGGGAAGCCGGGTGGGCATCTTTTCCTATAACGACGAATGTGAGGACGGCGGATACGCGGATTTTTGCGATTTTGAATTTTCTGCGGATTTTCCCGGGGACAGCCGGGATTTTGTGTAACGGTTCAGACCTGTCTGAACTGTTACTATTCATTAAAAAATTTGAAGACATATGGTTGACTTTCTGTACTTTGTCGTGTATAGTCTAAAGAGTTTGGAAAAAAATTGTTTTCGTATGGGTAAACCAGGAGAGGATAACCGGATTTGAAGGCCGGTTATAGAAGAGGATTTTGAATGGAGACTATGATGAGGTATGAGGAGTCCGGCGTTGACGAGAGAATATTAAGAGCCGTTACGGAGATGGGGTTTGAATATATGACGCCGATTCAGGCCGATGCCATTCCGGTTTTGATGGAAGGACGGGATGTGATCGGACAGGCACAGACAGGAACCGGTAAGACGGCCGCTTTCGGAATTCCGCTTTTACAGCGGGTGGATCCGGAAGACAGGGGGCTGCAGGGAATGATTTTATGTCCCACCCGGGAACTTGCCATGCAGGCGGCGGAAGAACTGCGCCGGTTTTCCCGCTATATGCACGGTGTGAGAGTACTGGCCGTATACGGCGGGCAGGATATCAGCAAGCAGATTAAGGCGCTAAAAGGCGGTGTACAGGTGATTGTAGGCACTCCGGGCCGTGTAATGGATCATATGAGAAGGCATACCATCAAGGTGGATAACTTAAAGATGGTAGTTCTTGACGAGGCGGACGAGATGCTGGACATGGGATTTAGGGAAGATATGGAATCCATTTTGGGGGAAATCGCATGTGAGCACCAGACGGCATTATTTTCCGCTACGATGCCGGAGCCGATTTTGCGCATTACCAAGCAGTTTCAGAAGGATGCCGTACTTGTAAAAGTGGTGAAGAAAGAACTGACGGTAGAGGCCATCAAGCAGCATCTTTACTATATTAAAAAGACGGACAAGGAAGCGGCTACGGCGCGGCTGATCGAGTATTATGAACTGAAGCGCTGCCTGATTTTTTGTAACACAAAGAGTATGGTGGATGAACTTGCCGATCATTTGCGCGACAGGGGGATCACGGCGGAAGGACTGCACGGGGACATGAGTCAGGCGCAGAGGGACACGGTAATGAAGCGTTTCCGCAGCGGAAATCTGCAGATTCTGATCGCAACGGACGTGGCGGCGCGGGGGATTGACGTCAGTGATGTGGACGGTGTGATCAATTACGACGTACCGCAGGACACGGAGTATTATGTGCACCGCATCGGAAGAACCGGACGGGCCGGACGGGAGGGGATGTCCTTTACCCTTGCAAACGTGCGGGAATATTATAAGATCCGTGAGATCGAGAAAATGTGCAAGACCCATTTGGAGGAAAAAAAGCTCCCTACCTATGAGGAGGTTTGCCTGCAGAAGGAAAAGAATGTGCTTGCACAGATGCGCCGGGTGATGGATGAAGTTAACACGGCGGATTATATCCGCGCGGTGGAACGTTTTGAGAAAGAAAGCGGAATCAGCGCATTGGAATTGGCGGCGGCGTTTTTGTGCAGCCAGACCGATGCCGGCGAGGAAGAATATATTGAAGAGCAGTCCCCTGTCAGCCGCAGGAGGTCAGACAGGGAAGGCCGCCAGGGCGGTTTGTCGGACAGCGGCAGAAAGGGCCGCAGCTTCCGGGACGGCGGCAGACCGAAACAGCATGACCACCGTTTCGGGGATAACCGCAGGGCAGACAAAAAGAACCGCAGTTTCGGCGGCTTTAGGGAAGACAGGCCGCGCCGGAATTCGGATGACAGAAAGCACTATGCGGAGGGCAGAAGCGAACAGAGGCGGACTGCGGGCCGTATGGGAGGCAGCAGGGACAGAAAAAGGAATTATGCATAAAACTGCAATTTCGTTCCCCGGAGCATTTTCAGACGCGCTCCAGGGAAGCGCAGCGACGGTTACAGGCAAAAACAGGCACAAGGTTTCGGAATCAAAAGGCAGATTTCCGGATCCGTGCCTGTTTTTTTATTCTTGTGCGGATTATGCCCATAGGCAGGAGACGGGAACCGGCAGGCGCTTTCCTGCATAAAATAGAATATAAGACGGCATTGTTCCTATGCCGGCCTATGGCCCGCTGCCGGATGCGAAGGGAATCGCAACCGTAAGACAGCGTAAAAGGGAAACCCCTGTCGTGCTTATGGATATCCCGTTTATGGGAAAAAACAGATTGCCATAAAGGAGAAAAGACTAATGTTCTATTTTCGAAATACGGCAAAACAAAGTATGGGGAAAAGCGGATGCATGAACGGAGGATGTGGAAGCGGATGTCACCCGTGTCCGCCGCCAAAGCCGCCGTCCCCGCCTCCTCCGCCGCCGTGTCCGCCGCCAAAGCCACCTTGCCCGCCGCCAAAGCCACCGTCCCCACCGCCGGCGCCGCCGTGTCCGCCGCCAAAGCCGCCCTGCCCGCCGCCGAAACCACCGTCCCCGCCCCCGGAAAAACCGCCCTGCGGACCGCCAAAGCCCGGTGGCGGGTGTAAAAAGATCACCCCTTGTCATAAGCAGCCAAACAGTATTACGTTAAATTGTCCGGAACTGCTGCGTTGGGCGTTATGGTCCTCGGGTGTGTTCCGGTGTAATACCTGTGAACAATCCGGATGGCGGAGCAAATGCGGGGGCTGCAGATTTGGCAGATGAAAAACTGTCCTGCCCTGAAAAATTGATTCCCGCAGGCAGTGAGCCAAGCGGCTGCGGAGCAGACATTTGGCTCACTGCCGCGAGGGTTACATACCATAGCGCCCTTTGGATGCATTGCGCTCTGCAGTGCTGCAAATTGGATGCCCCGTTGCTTGCAGCGGGGATGTTGACTTTTATATGCGCCGCGTGTAAGCGGTTGACTTGTAGCCGGGCAGCGCCTATAATAAAAATGCCTTTGCCATTTGGACAAAGGATGGTTGGAGACAAAAGATATTTGTTTAAAATGCGCTCTGCGGACGGAGGAAAGAAAGTTGCGTTTTCAGTCGTTAACGTTTGCATTATTTTTGCCGTGTGTGCTGGCAGTCTATTATGCAGCGCCTGTAAAGTTACGTAAATGGGTGCTGCTTTGCGCGAATCTGTTTTTCTTTTTATGGGCAGATCTTTTGGCAGGTATTTGGGTTGCGCTGTCGGTTTGCAGCACATGGGCTACGGCATTGCTGCTGGAACCGTGTATGCAAAAGCGGCAGCGGGCAGGACAGGCCGAACCGGGGAAGAAAAGAAGTATTTGGCCTGGTGTCCTGTTTTGGGGATGCCTGGCGTTAAACTTCGGGCTGTTGGCGGTATTCCGGTATTTACCGGTTTGGGAAGGCCTGATGAATGCGTCGCTTGGCAGGGGAATTGCGGTGGTGCGTTTGGATGTGGCAGGGCGGATGGGGCTTGTGGCGCCCCTCGGGATTTCCTTTTACACGCTGCAGGCGGGGGGATATTTGCTGGATGTCCGTGCCGGCAAATATCCTCCGGAGAAAGATTTTGTCAAATACGCGGTTTTTGTCACCTTTTTTCCGAATATATTGAGCGGGCCGATTGAGCGGGGAGACCATTTTCTGCCCCAGTTGTCTTGGGTATTGCAAAAAAAGAGACGAAAATTATGGGACTATGACCGTTTTGCGCAGGGACTGATTTTTGTTGCGTGGGGTTTTTTCCTCAAAATGGTAATTGCGGACAGGGCGGCGGTTTTGGTAGACCATCTCTATGGCATGTATGAATTCGGAAACAGTTTTACCATGTTGGCAGCGATGCTGTTTTATGCGGTACAGCTGTATTGTGATTTTGCGAGTTATTCCTGCATTGCCGCAGGGGTCGCAGAACTGATGGGGTTTTCCCTGCAGCGAAATTTCAGGCAGCCGTATTTTGCCCTCGGTATTTCCGATTTTTGGAAAAGATGGCATATATCCCTTAGCAGCTGGCTGCGGGATTATGTGTATATTCCGCTTGGCGGAAACAAAAAGGGCGTTTTGGCAAAATATTTTAATCTGCTTTTGGTATTTTTGGTCAGCGGGCTATGGCATGGGGGCACGCCGGTTTTTCTGGCATGGGGACTGCTGCATGGCGTGTTAAGCATTGCGGAGGACTTGTATAAACGTGTCAGGAAGCGCTGCCTGGGGGAGAGGAAGCTTCCGCTTGTGCCAGTCCGGCGGCTGTTTGGCAGGGTATGCACCTTTCTGACGGTAAGCATATTGTGGATTTTTTTCCGCAGCGATACGCTTGAAATGGCTAAAGTATGTTTGGTCAATCTGTTTACCGGCTGGCAGGGATTTTGTTTTGCCAGGGAATTTATGTTTGCGATGGGTCTGGACCAGGTGCAGATGACGGTGGCCCTGTATTCCATGGGGGTTT
>DERU01000218.1:1705-1952 GCA_002361095.1 Lachnospiraceae bacterium UBA3332 | reverse complement strand
CCTGTATTCCATGGGGGTTTTATTTTTGTTTGATGCAATTTCGGAACGGAAGAAAAAGGAGACTGCCGTCTGGATCTATGAAGCGCCGCTGGCGCTGCGGTGGGGGATTTGTATGGCTCTTGTGACAGCGGCGGCGGTTTTTGGCATGTACGGTCCGGGATATGATGCATCCAGTTTTATTTATATACAATTTTGAAAAGCGTGCAGACACAAACCCGTAAGTCATGTATGGCTTTGTGCAATAAAG
>DERU01000218.1:1228-1444 GCA_002361095.1 Lachnospiraceae bacterium UBA3332 | reverse complement strand
ATGTATGGCTTTGTGCAATAAAGCGGCGCGGAAATGGAATGTAAAATGAAAAAGCAGAGAAAATGGATTCGGGCGCTGGCGTTTGCCTGTCTTTTGGCAATGCTTTTGCATGCTGTTGACAGCATTTTGTGTGTGAAATCGCCAAACGGAGTGAACCAGACGCGCGGTCTTTATATACAGCCTTATCAAAAGGTGGACGTGCTGTTTTTAGGAAGC
>DERU01000218.1:0-890 GCA_002361095.1 Lachnospiraceae bacterium UBA3332 | reverse complement strand
GTGCTGTTTTTAGGAAGCAGCCACGTACACTGTAATGTGGATACGCGGATTTTGTGGGAGGAACAGGGAATTGCCGCCTATCTTTGCAGCGGCGCGGAGCAGCCGCTTTGGAACAGCTATCATGCCCTTGTGGATGCCTTAAAAAGGCAAAAGCCTAAGCTGGTAGTACTGGACATGTATTCCCCCTCGCGGTATTATGAGGACTACCAGGCCGAGTGGATTCATGAGAACATGGACGGAATGCGTCTTTCCTTTAATAAATATTTGGCGGCGCGGGCCAGCGCCGAAACGGATTGGGCAGAGCAGATGTTCGGGTTTGTAAAGTATCATACCCGGTATGCAAAGCTGGAGCGGCAGGATTTTGAGAATTTTATCTGGAACCGTCCCCGGCAGCGCCGGTTCAAAGGATACACTTTGATTTTGGGACAGGCGCAGCTTACCCAGCCGGATATGCGTCATGTGGAGCAGGAACAGGCGATGACGCCAAAATCGGAAGAGTATCTGCGCAAAATCATAGAACTGACGAGGGAAAACCATATTCCGCTGGCACTGGTGAGCGCGCCCTATCTTTTGGAGGAGCAGGATCAGAAAGTTTACAATTACATTGCGCGGCTGGCGCAGGACAACGGACTTTTGTTTTTAAACTATAACACTGCGCAGTTATACCGGGAGGCCGGAATCGATTTCGCGCAGGATTATGCGGATCATACGCATTTAAATGCGCAGGGCGGCGCAAAATATACAAGGCATTTGGGAAAATGGCTCAAGGAGCACTATGAAATTCCGGACAGAAGGGGCGAAAAAGGCTATGACTCCTGGGAAAGACAGGAGATTTTCATACAAAAGCCGGAGTGAACGGAAAGCATACCGTGGGAAAACGTGGTGGCAGC
>DERU01000202.1 GCA_002361095.1 Lachnospiraceae bacterium UBA3332 | reverse complement strand
GTCATCTGCTCTCCGGTTTGGCCTAGGCCCTTCCCCACCCCATGAAAAGTAACGGCTGAACTGTTACGTGAAAAGAGATTGTTATACCTTTTTCGATTCCATTATTTGTCCCAATACTCGCATTTTGTTCCGACCAGGGAAGAAGTAAACGGCGTGCCGTCCTCCCGTTTGTAATGCCGGGTAGCCCGCAGGATATACCGCAGTCCGATATATAAAAGCGGAACATTGGCAAATACAATCAGAATATTTCCCAGATCGGAAATCGCCCAAAGATTCCCCAGGTCAATCCCCGCGACAGAGCAGAAAATCCCAAACGCTGTAATGCAGATTCCCAGAACCCGTACTCCGTTGATAAAACCCTTTTTTCGGGTGATGCGGTTTGCCGCAATTTCCGAAAAGCTGATCATTCCTACCAGACAGGTGAACGCAAACAGACAGAAGCAGACGGTGATGGATAACGCGATTCCGGTATGCATCATCGTACCCGGCGTCAGCTCCTTCGCCGAGGCCAAAAACTTCGGCAGCTTATCCATGGCCATGAAAGCCTCTTTGTCCGCGCCGTCCCACAAATGCGCCATCACTACCACAAAACCCGTCAGGGTACAAATCACCATGGTATCCAGAAAAACCCCGATGGACTGCACCACCCCCTGCTCACAGGGGTGCGCACTGTTTGCCGCCCCCGCCGCCATGGTGATGGTTCCCTGTCCGGCCTCGTTGGACATCAGCCCCCGCTTTACGCCTTGGGAAAGCACTGTGCCGAAAGCCCCGCCGAACACCGCCTGCGGCGTGAACGCGCCGCCAAACACCGCTTTCAAAAAATAAGGAATCCGGTTAAGGTTTAAAAGAATCAAAACCAATACCGTCGCCACATACAAAACCGCCATAACCGGAACCATTTTGTCCGTCACCCGCGTCACCTTGCGAATACCTCCGAAAGCAATATAAGCCGTGACCAAAAGCAGCACAAACGCCGCTATGTAATAGAAAACCGCATCGCTTTCCATCTGCACGCCCGTCACAAGCTGCGCCATCTGCCCCATGGAGGATACCACGTTAAAGCCCTGCGCCGGCAGACAGCACATCGCATAGACAATAAACATCACCGACAAAAACACCCCCGCCGCACTGCTGTTTCCCAAAAGTTTTTTCCCGTAAAAAGGAAGACCTCCGATCAGTTCGTCCCCCTTTTTCTCTTTAAACAGTTGCGCCAAAACCGCTTCCGCATAGGCCGTCGCCATTCCGAAAAACGCCGATACCCACATCCAGAATAAAGCCCCCGGGCCGCCTGCCGTAACGGCTCCCGTAACGCCCAGAATATTGCCCGGGCCCACGCGCATCGCCGAACTGAGGAAAAATGCCGTCAATGGGGAAAGCCCCGCCTGCTCGCCCTTTTTCTGCGCCAATATTTTGAGTCCTTTTTTAAAATGCGTGATCTGTATAGCACCTGTCCGCACCGTGAAAAAAATCCCGGAACCCACCAGCAAAATGATTGCCAGCGAAAAATTGCCCAGAATGGGAATATTTTTGTACCAGGCAAAGTTTGTGGGAAAATCCCAGAAAAAATCCGAAACCGGAATGACAAAATCAAATATATGGTTGATTCCTTCAAAAATTCGCTGCATAAATTCCCCTCCTCCATCCAATACCCGCCTTTCCTGCGGCATCTTTTTCCAATTGCTTTCTTACCTCCTATTTTACACACCGTTTCCGAAATAAAATATCAAAATAGGGCTGTATTTCTTGCAAATTGTGCTGTAAAATAGAATCCACATGGAGGTATCCCAATGGAATCCAGTTATCCCAAAACCGGTTATATCAACAGCGACTTTCGCCTCTTTTATCTGCACGAGACGTCCGACAGGGATTTTGCGTTTCACTATCACGATTTTCACAAAGTCCTGGTGTTCCTAAACGGCAATGTGGGCTATCGTGTGGAAGGACGTTCTTATGAACTGCGCCCCCAAAACATCGTACTGGTGCGGGCAGGCGAAATCCACCGTCCCGTTCTGCACGACAGCCGGCCTTACGAACGGCTCATCCTGTATCTGTCTCCCGATTTTCTGACGCCCGCACGGCAGGACGGGTATGACTTAAACCTGGTCTTTGACACGGCTGCCGCATACGGAACCAATCTGGTATCCCTTCCGCCTTCCGCGCAGCCCTTTCTGGAGGGCTGCATCCTTCAGTTGAAGGACTCCCTTGCGTCCACAGGCTATGCCGCGCCGCTCTTCCAAAAAACCGCCGTCCTCACTTTTCTGGTCTGGCTGAACCGCACATTGAAAGACGGCAGCCTCCGTTACCAAAGCGCTGCCGCCCAAAATCCCCTTATTTTACAAGTATTGGATTATATCAACTCCCATCTCGCCGCCGACCTCTCCGTGGACACCCTGTCCGGCCTCTGCCATCTGCACCGCTCTTACCTGATGCATCTTTTCAAAGCGCAGACCGGCGTCACCGTCCTGCACTATGTCACGGAAAAACGGCTGTTTTTGGCAAAACAGGCCATCAAAGAAGGCACACCGGTCACGCAGGCCTGCTACCAATGCGGTTTCTCAGACTATTCCTGTTTTTACAGGGCATTCAGGACACGTTTTGGCGTACCGCCAAAAGATGCCCCAAAGCTGCCTTAAAAACCGGGTTTCTAATTCCCCAGATCGGCAGGCGCGATTTCAAATTCCAAAAATCCCATATATCCCGGCGCGATTTCATACTTTTCAAACACAATTACCACATTGCCCTGCCCGTTCACATAAAATTTCGTATCCGCCGAAACGCTGGTAAAGCCCGGAATGTCCGGCTCAGCTACGGCCTCCCCGTCCGGCCCGAAACCGAAAAACGACTGGTTCTCATCCTCTGTGATACGCTGCCTGATCTGTGCCAGAATGCTCCCGTTGCAAATCCGCACATAGTCCTCTCCCAGGACGTCCTGCAGCGTCAGGTTTTTATGCCGGGCAAGATCAAGATTATAGAAATACCGCTCCTCCTGTGCGCTTACCCAGCCTTTAGCGGTCACAAGCTGCAGCGACAAAAAATTGCCTTCCTGGTATTTCACCTCATAGTCCACGACAATATCCATTGTCCGGCCGCCCCATTCCTCTTCGGTTCCGCCCGTTGCAAAAAAGGCGTCCTTATATTCCTGGAACTCCGTTTTTGCCTGTTCCATATAATCGTCTACGATTTTCTGGATCTCCACATTGATGTCCCCGGTAAAATCCGCTCCCGCCTGTCCGATGCCCGCATTCCCTGCATCCATCTCAATTTCCGGAACTTCCATGTCTATTTCGTAATCTCCGTCCGCACCGTGATAAGAACGCACGGTGAGCACCCGCGCCAGCGGCCCGATCACCGGTACCTGACTCATTTCCTTTGCAAACGCTTCGCTGGTATTCAGCCCCACAGTAAAACAGACCAAAACCGCCGCCGCTGCCGCTGCCGTATAACGGATCATTCTCCCTGCCATCTTCCGGTTCCTCCTTCTCCCATATGCCCTTTTGACCTCTTCCTTGTTTTTCGATGCAATCGCCCTGTCCACCACATCGGAAAGTTCTTTGGGAATTTCGATGGAATCATATACCTTTTTCCCGTCCTCCACTCTCATGCCAACACCTCCAAATCTTTTTCCAGTTTATGCAGCGCCCCATACAGTCTTGATTTGACCGTATTTAAGTTGGTTCTTGTAATTTTTGAGATCTGTTTGAGCGTCAAGCCTTCATAAAAGTGCAAAACCACCACGGTTTTTGACGGCTCCGTGAGTCTTTGCACCGCCTCATACACTTCCTGCCCCTCCCCAAAGGCCTTCTCCCGGTAAATCTGCTCCGGCAGTTCTCCGTCGGCGCTTACCGATTCCCGCCCGCATTTGCGGAGATATTGCAGGGATTCATTGACCACAATCCGGTAAAACCATGTCTTTATGGCATCCGGATTTTTCAGGCCATAGCATTTTTCCAGTCCCCTGCAAATCGCGTTCTGCACCACATCCAACGCGCCGTCCCGGTTTTTGACATAGCTGTATGCCAGCCGGTAAAACTTTTCCTGATTTTCCAAAATGTAGGAAACGGTGCGGTCATAAATATCCTGCCCCATATACTTTGCTCCTTTTCTTTTCCAACCGGACTTACGGTTATCTTCTTTATTTTACAGATGTCCAAACCGGCCAAAAAGTTTGCATCCTTTTCAAAAACTTTATTGACTGCCGCAGCCAAAATTAATATAGTAGGGATAAGGGTTCACAAAACAATATCGAGATATGGAGGTACAAGACTTGCCAAATTTCACCAAACAGGCAATCCGCAATTCTTTCATCAAGCTTTTGAACGCGCGGCCCGTCAGCCAGATCACAATTAAAGATATTGTGGAAGATTGTGGAATTAACCGTAATTCATTTTATTATCACTACCAGGATCTTCCGTCCATGATTGAGGAAATCGTTTTGGAGGAAGCCAATGCAATCATCCGGGAACATCCCACCGTCGATTCCCTGGAAGAGGGTTTGGACGTGGCTGTCTCCTTCGCGCTGGAAAACAAGCGCGCCGCCCTGCATCTGTATCATTCCGCCAACCGGGATACTTTTGAGCAGCACCTCTGGAAAGTATGCGAACACGCCGTATCTGCCTATATCACTACGGCGTTTGCCGGCTCCCCTTTAAAGGCGGACGACCAAAACGCGATTATACGCTATTATAAATGGATATGCTTCGGAGCCATCATAGACTGGTTGAGCGGGGATATGCGGCAAGATATCCGGGCGGTTTTTATCCGGATGGGAAAACTGAAAAAAGGAATGCTGGAAGAAATGGTGCGGCGCAGCGTAACGGGCGAAGTATAATGCTTTTCTTATGCATTTCCCATAAAATGTCTAGTTTTGCAACAAGACGGAATGTATGACCATTCCTTCAAATATTTGTTTCTGCTATATTGTACATAAAGACCTTGGCGGCTGCAGGCAGCTTTTCACCACCGTTTTTTTGCACTGCGAAACGCTTCCCCAAGGCAAAGGAGGAATCGCCATGCGTTCTATCAAAGCCATGAAAACCGCTAAAATCGGATACATCGTTTTATCCGTCCTGTTTTGTGTCCTCGGCGTTTTACTGATTGCCGTCCCGGAACTGGTTCTCCCTGCGATAGCCGGAATTTTCGGTTCCCTGCTGATCCTTTTCGGTGTCGTGAAACTGATCGGTTACTTTTCCAAAGACCTGTTCCGGCTGGCATTCCAGTACGATCTGGCCCTGGGTCTTTTGCTGATTGCCCTCGGCTTTCTGACCATCGCCAAAGCAGAGGATGTGCTGGTTTTTATCGGCATCGTGCTGGGATTATATATTCTTATGGACGGTCTGCTGAAAATACAGATCGCGCTGGATTCCCGGATTTTTGGCATCCGGTGGTGGTGGCTGATTTTTGCCGCCGCAATCCTGACCGGAATCATCGGATTTTTCCTGATTTTCCGCCCGTCCGAAAGCGCCAAAATTCTGATTATGCTGTCCGGTATTTCCCTGCTGGCAGAAGGAATTTTAAACCTTGTCACCGTTCTGACTGCCGTCAGGATTGTCCGCCACCAACAGCCGGATTCCGACATTATTTAAAAGCCAATGCCTTGGAATTTCAAAAGCCGGGCGGCGGAACACAGACCTTAGCTATCATGGAGAAACGGTAAATTCCAGATAGGTATTGTATATACCGCTTTCTTCCTGCTGCGGATTTTCCATTCGGTAGGATATTGCGATCCGATAGGTTCCTGCCGTAAGGGTTCCGTACCTATCGGTAAAAAATATGGTTTCCTCCCGGCTTTCCCCTGTCAGTAAAGATACTTCGGATAATTCCCGGCTTTCCTTGGCCTGCGGGCTGACGGTCTCCCAACGGTCTTCCGACATGCGCTCCAATCCGTATTCCTCCCGCAGCAAAACCGTTTTCTCCCCTTGATTGGTAAAGACATAGCACAGGCTTTGCGCGCTGCATTCCAGCACTGCGGCCGTCACCGGGACTGTCTCCGCCTCCGGATACAGGCAGATTTCCTGGCCCACCACGCCCTGTTCCGCTTGACTGCCGTCCTGCTTTCCTCCCGCTTTTTTCCGTTCCGTCAAAAGCGCCGGGCGATCCTGCAGCGCTCCTTTCTTTTCCTGCAGATCATCCTGACTGCCCTCTTCCTGTCCTGCGCCGTTTGGTCCGTTATTTTCAAATTCTTCCTTACTGCTTTCCGCAGCAGCCTGCCGTGTCCCTTCCAACGTTTCCGCAGCTGCCGCCGGTTCTGCAGGGCTGTCCGCCAATGCATATTCCCCTGCCGCAGGCGGTGTCTCCTCCTGCGCGCACGCTTCTGCCCGCTCCTGCGGCGACCCACAGGCATCCATGGCGATCTCTTCCGCCTGTTTCCCTCCGCAGTCTCCCGTAAACGGCTGCAGCGCGCCCATGCGTTCCAGCGTACGGAACATTCCGATGCAGACCGCCAAAAGGGCACAGGCTGCCAACGCCCCCTGCCAACGCAGCAGAACCGTCCTCTTCTTCCGCTTCCGGCCAGGGACGGCCTCCTCCCGCGCGGCTTCCTCCACCAGCCGGTCGTCAATCTGACCGATCGCATCCAAAAGCTTCTCACTTTTTTTCACAATACCACGCCCTCTTTCTCCAAATGGTCTTTGAGTCTGCCCCGCATCCTAAAAAGCTGCGATTTTACCTTGCTCTCGCTGATACCGTAGCGCGCTGCAATTTCTTTTATCGAATCCACGAAAAAATAGCGGCGCACAAAAATCTTCCTGCTTTCCTCGTCGATTCCGTACAAAAAGCGGTCGATGGACGCGGCGGTTTCTTTTCCCTCGATTTCCTCCTCCACACTCTTGGCCGACGGCAGGCACTCCTCCAACTCCAAAAGCAAAAGTTCCACCTCCCCGCTGCCCCGTTTACGGGCATGACTCATCCGGTAACGGCTGATGGAAAGGTTTCTTGTAATTTTCCCCAAAAAAGCCGCAAGAAAGTCCGGTCTTTTAGGGGGCATGGAATCCCACGCCTTCATCCATGTATCGTTCACGCACTCCTCCGAATCCTCCGGGCTTTTCAAAATATGTAAAGCGATGCTCATGCAATAATTTCCGTACTTTTTATCCGTCTCCACGATCGCATTTTCCCGCCGCGCCCAGTACAGATCAATGATTCTTTCGTCCTCCATTGACTTTCCTCCCTTTGCCTGTCATGACGCAGCTTTGCCCGCTGCGTTGCACATTGCCGTCATATTTTTTGTCCTGCCCTACTATATTGTAACAGACTAAATCGTTTCTTTATAAAAAGGAGTGCTTCATGATCTCTATTTCCTCATTCTCGGATCCGTCGCCCTATCCGCCCCTGTGCGTGGAATGTCCCAACCCGGCCTATGCTGCGGAAATGCTTTCCAACGTCGGTTCCTGTGATTCCGAAATGTCTGCGGTAAGCCTTTACATCTACAACAACACGATACTCGCAGACCGCAGCGAAGAGTTTTCACACATTTTCCACAAAATCAGCATCGTGGAAATGCGCCATTTGGATATCTTCGCCCATCTGGCCCACATGCTGGGGGCAGACCCCCGGCTATGGACCTGTAACGGCAGACGGCCCTGCTATTGGTCCCCGGCCTGTAACCATTATCCCCTGCAAACGGAAGCACTGTTGAAAAATTCCCTGCAAAGGGAACAAAACACCATCCTCAAATACCGCCGCCAGGCGGAACAGATCCGGGACGCATACATCGTCGATATGCTTGACCGCATCATCCTGGACGAACAAATTCACGTACAAATTTTCTGCGAAATGCTGGAAGAACTTCGGCAAAACTGCTGATATTGTCCAAAGTTTCCCTGACAGGGTAACGGTTCCCAAACCGTTACCCTGCAGAACTTAATTGGGCACGGGGCCAAAACCCAGCCCCTGTGAGGACACAAGAAAAATAAACCAAGCCGTACAAACCAAAATGCCTGCAATCGCGGCAAGGAAGATGATACCGCTTCTTTTTTTGGCAATGCTCCGCAAAATTCCCAAAAGCACAAGCGCCGCACAAACCGCCATCGCCGCAGCAAACAGCCACACAAACAAAAACCCGTAGAGTCCTGCCTGATCAATTGCCAGGAATACAAAAACCACAAGCATCACAAACTCTGCCAAACGCAAAAGCGTCTTTACTTCCGCCATCCTCTCCGCCCGGACAGTTTCCCTCTCCTGCCGCTTTTTCTGCCTCTCCTGCTGCCGCTGCTCTTTAGCCGATTGTTTTTGCTGCGCCCGCTCCTTTTGCCGGCTGCGCTTCTGCTCCTGTCTATCCGTCCGTTTTACCGAAAGCTTCTTGCGCACCAGTTCCACTGCATCACGCTGCATGCGCCAGCTATCCTTCTCTTGTGTCAAAGCAGTTCCGGACTCCTCCCCACACGCCGCGATTTTTTCCCTGGTCCGCGCCACGGCTTCTTCCTGCAGCTTTTCCAAAAAGGGAAAGCCTGACACATTTTGGGCCGCATAAGTCTGCTGAAGTTCATATTCCAGCGGAAGCCATGTACGGATATCGCTTTCATTATGCTGTATCACGGCCTCCAGCTTATCAATCGCCTTATAGACTTTGGCCTCTCTTGACTCCAAAGCCTCCATCTCCGCAAACAATTCCTTCCATTCCCCACATAGCGGCAGCGGCAAAATCCCCAGAAGCGCGTCCACCGCCTGCCTTTCCGCCTGCTCGTGAATTTCATTTTTCTCGAAAGTGGGAATGTCCCCCGTCACAGCCTCCCCAATGTCATGGATCAGACACATCCGGATGACTTTATCGATATCGACCTCCTCCAACTCGTTTTTCATCAGATATGCCATCAGGGCCGCGCGCCAGCTGTGCCCCGCAACATTTTCCTGCACGCCGTCCGCCGTAACGCAATGACGCGGAACCGACTTGAGTTTCTCCACCTTTCCCAAAAACTCCATAAACTGTGCCGCCTCAAATCCCTGCGCACCGTCCTGCCCTTGCAATTTTCCATCCGGTACGGCACTTGACATTTCCTTTTCCATCGTATCCTCCATTCTTTTATCCGTTTGGCAAAATTTACCCGGCTTATCCGCCGCAAAACGACACGGCAGTTCCCTGCCTTTACCATTCCCTGCGCACTTCCTCAAGGCCAAGGCCATACGTCTCCAAAAAAAGCTTCTGATCCTCCCTGGAGCGGATGCACAGAATCTCCCTAAACCTCCCGCTTTCCTTCTCCTTGAATCCGGCAACCTGTTCCCCCGTGCAAATGCTGCTTCTAATCACAGGATATTCCTTTTCCCTGTCAAAGCTTTCCCGCAAAACGGGCTTCTTTTTTCCAAACATCGCTGCCTCCCTGCGCTTCATCCCAGCGCTACATCCAATACCATCATCACCAAAAATCCGATCATTACCCCGAATACGCCGAAACGGTCATTGTCCTCACCCGTCGCTTCCGGAATCAGTTCTTCCGCAATCACATAAAGCATCGCCCCCGCCGCAAAAGACAAAAGCCACGGCATAACGCTCCCGGCCCTCCCGCCTAACAACGCAATACCGATGCCGCAGACCGGCTCCAAAACGCCCGCTCCCGCACTGATTAAAAACGCCCGCTTTTTGTCAATTCCGTCACGCCGAATCGGCAGCGCCACCGCGCTCCCTTCCGGAAGGTTCTGCAGTCCGATGCCAAGGGCCAGTACCACCGCCGCCGCAAATACTTTCTTTCCGTTCCCCTGCAACGCCATCAAAAAAGCAAGCCCCGTGGCCATTCCCTGCGGAATATTATGCAGCGCAATTGCGGCAAGAAGCAGCGTCGTATCCTTTTTCATCCCGAAAAACCGCCGCTCCTTCCCGACCCTGCCAAACCAGCCCGCAACAATCCGGTCAGTCAAAAACAGGAATACCCCGCCCCCCGCAAAGCCGACCGCAACGGGAAGCCACTTGGGGCCCGAAAAAACGTCTGCGTCCTCTATCGCCGGAATCAAAAGTGACCAGACGGAAGCAGCCAGCATCACGCCCGCCGCAAATCCCATGCATGCCCGCTCGATTTTGGGAGCCAAATCCTTTTTCAAAACAAAAACAACTGCAGCCCCCAGCACCGTCATCAAAAATGTGAAGCCGGTACCGCAGGCTGCATAAAACACTGCATTTCCCATGCTTTCCCTACCATGGTATTTTACTCATACCCTATGCGAAAAAGCATGTCAGGGAAACCTTTTTCTCCCTTTTTCGTCAATTCCCGCAGAACCTGACTGTTCTCACCTACGCAATTTGCTTTTGCGACAGGTCTCCTTAACGTTTCGATCAACCACAAAACCCTTCCCAAAAACTCCGGCATCTGCAAACGCTACGCAAATATTTTCCGGAGGCTGCAATAATCTTTCAGACCGGTGACGCCAGGCATGCTTCGATGGCAGGGCGGTCTGCCGGAACGAATCCCCGGATCATCGGATTTCTTCCCCCTCCCCGGCCCTGCAGTCTGCGGTTGAACGTCTTGCCGAACGCCTCCATATCCCGTTCCCGGGAAATCATCACATATTGATAGCCTTTGCCATCCTCCCCGCAGAAAACCGCCGCAAACACCGCCCTTTTGTGCAGACTGTCGGCCAGCCTGCGCATATCCTCGGACGACAGCCCTTTTTCAAATAGGACCGCCTTCTCCTGCCCGGCGGGAACCGCTTCCACCTTTTGTTCCAAAAGACGCATTTTGAGCGCGCCGTACTCCATACGCAGAGCATTCATAGCCTCCTGCAGTTTTGCCACGCCCTCCGCCACATCTTCCGGTTTCACCGATAACAAAGCGGAAATCTTTCCGCAATTTCCGGATTTTTCCGCATAATCCGCCAACGCCTTTTTCCCGATCAGAACATGCAGGCGGATGCCTCCCTTATAATGCTCGGAAGCGATCACCTTGATGGGGCCCACTTCCCCGGTACGTCTCACATGCGTCCCGCAGCAGGCACAGCAATCCGCCCCCGGCACCGTCACGATCCGAACCCGGCCGTCCAATTCCTTTTTGCTTCGGTAGTCCAACTCTTTAAGTTCCTCTGCCCCCGGGTATGCGGTCAGAATTTCCACATTTTCCAGCACCTTTTCATTGGCCGCCCGCTCGGCCGCATCCACCTGTTCCTGCGTAAGCATCCCGGAAAAATCTACGGTCACAAAATCCCTGCCCATATGGAAACCGATGTTGGAATAACCGTAGGTTTTGCAGATTATGCCTGAAAGAATATGTTCCCCGGAATGTTCCCGCATATGGGTCAGCCGTCGTTCCCAGTCGATCCTGCCGCGCACCCCTGCGCCTGCCTCTATCCTCCCGTCGCACAAATGCCAGACTTCCCCGTCTTTCTCCTGTACATCCAGCACCGAAACCGTCCCTTTTCCTTGTATAATCTGCAGGCTCCCCCTGTCGCAGGGCTGTCCGCCCCCCTCCGGATAAAAGGCGGTGCGATCTAAAATCACACCGTAACCGCCCACAGTCTCTTCACACCGCACCACCTTTGCTTCAAAGCTGGTGCGGTAGGCATCCTCATCATACAGCTGTTCGGTTCCTTTTTTTCTTGCATGCGCCTGTAACGCTTCCCGAAAAAACGTACAATATCTTGTCCCGATGCTTTCCGGTCCGGATTCCTGTTCCATGTCGTACCAATGCCGTCCCGTCCGGATGTCCTCACTTATGGCGTCAAGGGGGAACCCCTCCTCCCGCTGTTTCCTCTCCTGCGTGGTCAGATAAAAGGGTTCCCAACTCAAATCCTTCGCCTGACTTTCATAAATCTCATCCTCTGAGAACACAAGACAGACCGCGTTCTGATACTGCGCCACGCATTTTCCCCCCATACGCGCCGCAATCTGCTTATAATGTGCCCGCATTTCCTTATCCGTCAGGTTCCTTCCCCCAACCCGGCGCACATGTACGCCCGGCTGTTCCCCATCCGGCAGTCCCTCTATAAAAAGTCCGCTGTCTATGGAAAATACCGGCCTATGACAGACCCGGTAATAGCATAGCGCCTTTTTCCTCGCATTGTCCAGCGGCAGATTTCCGCTCTCCTCCGGTTCCTCCCAAGCGCAGTCCAAATCCTGCAGTCCGATCAGTTCGATATCGTCCAAATCCTGCAGACAGGTCCGCATCCATGCAAACTTTGCGGCGTTTCCCGTCCCGTATAACAATACTGTTTTTTCCGCCATAATTCCCAATGCTGCCTCCTACCAGTTATTCACCGCATGCTCCGCAAAGGACACCACATCCTCAACCTTTAACACCGTTCCATCATCCAATACGGCTTTTCCGCTGAAGGTTCCAAACATCTGGTGACAGCAGTTATCCACCCACAAAAGCTTCGTTACCGTCGTCCGGTCATAGCAAGGCGTCAGCGTCAAGTCCAAACGTCCCTCCCGGTCCCGCAAACGCCATGGCTGCATATATTCCTCTCCCAGCACAAAATCCACTTTGCCCAGCTTATGGCTTTTTCCCCGGTAAAACAGCATATTCTCACTGGCCGTATCCGTATTGCCAAAACCGCAGCCCAAGTTAAAGCCGAACATTTCCCCGTCCAGATATCCGGTTGCGTTACTCCAATACCATTCGTTATGAAATGGCCAAACCCCCCTGCCCCAGTCCAGAATGCCGAAAGAATTCTCTTCATGAAAATTCCATTCTTCCTGTCCGGCGCGCACCACACCCTGCGCAGTCATACAATTGATTTTGTGGTTATAATAAAAAGCGCGCGGCGACTCGTCAAAAGGCAGATTGATGACCAGTGAATCCGGGTTGCACCGTTTTAAGCGTACGGACACATCCACATTCCCCCAGCTGCAGGTGAGTATACGCTCCGCCCCTCTTGTCTCAAACGCCATAAACACACCGCCCCTGTCGTACGCGAGGGTATGGTCGCATTCCGTATTTTCCGGCATATGTAGGGAGCCAAAGGGCAGCGCAAGAATTTTACTCAAATCCAATAACCTTTCCCCTTTTACAAAATCGAACAGCATCAGGCTGACCTGTCCCGCATACGCGGCATGTCCGATGGTAAGCTGCAGGCATAACCTATCGTCAGATACCTGATAAAAATCCCATTCCTTCACCCGCCACGGCATTGCCCGAATCGCGCTCCGCCGGTATACCAGCGTACTCTTTCTGGAAAACCCCGGGTTGGGACGCCCCTTTTTGTCCAAAACCGGCCCTCTTTCCAACAATTCTTTTTCCATACCCCTGCCCTCCCTTCCAATCAGCGCAGCAACGTTGTACCACAAATCCAATATAGCATCGGCATCATCGTTTGTCCACTTTATTTTCCCCAATCAGGGGATTGTACAACCGAAAGGAATGGGATATAATGCTGTAAGCAAAGACATGGAAAACCGTTTTCCATAAAGACACCTTCCACGATCACGGAGAATTACCAATGAGAAAAAACTATTTTTACGGGCTGCTTTCGGCATTTTTATTTTTCCTGCTGTCAGGCATGGCCGTGCAGGCCAAAACCGTTTCCCCTTATGAAAAGCTTCAGACAAACCTTCCCGTACGGGTCGCCATTTTCGGAGACAGCATTGCGGATAAAACCGGTGTGGCGCCTGCGCTGTCCTGGGACGCCCTGCTTTACGACTGGCTGCTTGACACATACCCCGCTCCCATTGTCCTGGACAGCTATGCCATCGGCGGCACCTCCAGCTATACCGGTTATTTCCAAAGCGAAACCGCCATGCGCAAAAACATTCGCAAAAACGGGAGTTACGATCTGATTTTCATCTGCTACGGACAAAACGACAGTCCGGACAATTTCGGTCTTTATTACGAAGCTATGCTCCGCAGTATTCTGCGGCAAAACCCATCCTGCCGGCTGATTACGATACTGGAAAGCAGCCAACAGGTCTATACGGAAAAAATGCTGGAAATCATCCGGCTTTCCAACCTGTACGACGCGGATATCGCGGATACCATCGGCGCCTTTTCCCTCTCGGAGTTTTCCTTTGCCCAGCTTACGCCGGACGGAACGCATCCCGACGCGCAGGGACACCGTATTTATTTTGAAACCATCCGCTCCGTCATCGAAAACGGAATCGCCGCAAATAAAAAAGCCTCCTCCCTTTCGCTGCCCTCCACTCCTTTCGTCTCGCTGTTTGAAGATTATACCTTTATCCCTCTGGAAAAATGCAGAACAGCCGACGGCCAATACCGCATTACGCCCCAAACTCCCACCCTCGGCATTCTCTACCGCAAATTTCCGGGAGGCAGTGATATCCGGCTGGATTTTTCCACCGGGGAAGTCTGGGCCGACACAGGCGATACCACCGTGATCAAAAAATGGACAATGGCTGCCCCTGTGGGACTGCTCATCGCTCCGAATACCACCCTTTCCCTGCAATATGAAGAAGGCATTGAAGATACGGTTCTTGGCTTTATCTGCTCGGGCCGCCTGCCGCATTAGCGGCAGGCGAATCAGGCATCTGCAGGGCGCGGCTTATTGCCTATGGAACTATCGCAAATGATTAAAGTCGTTTCCTATAAAAGCAGGATTACGGCCTCCACGCAAACCCTACCGTGTTCAAAAACGCCCTCGCAAGCAGCATTGCCCCCACCTGATTGGGATGCACCCGGTCCCAGGCGATATAATCCGGATGACGGTACCGGAAATACTCATCAAAAGCCTGTTGGGTATCCACACAGGGCAGACCATATTCTTCCGCAAGCCTTTTTACAATTTCCCCCATCTCGTCCATCGCCATACGCATCGGATCTTTCCGGTTCGGCTCCATGAAATAGGGCGTCATCAGAATCATCCCCTTGACCTTGGGCTTTGTACAGGTAATCAGTTCCCTATATACGCTCTCGTATTGCCCGGGTGTCACATGTTCCTCAAAAATATCCGGATTATCAAATCTGCGCCAGACATCATTAATGCCGATCATCATACTGACCCAATCCGGTTTCAAATCCAGCACATCCTCCTGCCAGCGGGCTTTTAAATCCAAAATGTTATTGCCGCTGACACCCGTATTGGAAATGCGGATTACGTTCTCCGGATATAAGGCGTTTAAAAACGTGTGAATCAGACGTACATACCCCGTGCCGACCCCTTCTCCCAAACCTTCTCCCACCGGACGCGCCCTGCCAAAATCCGTCACGGAGTCTCCGGTAAACACCACCCTGTCGCCATTTTGAAATAACATATTTCCTCTCATTCCGCCTCTTTTACAGAGGCCCGCTTCTCAAATGCCGGCCCTGTGCGGACCGGCATCCCTTCACCCGATCTGCAAAAGCATTTCCCAGTGTATTTCTTCTTCCTTTAGCTGGTATTTTTCCAAAAGACGCGGGCCGCAGGAATTGGAACCTACGCCGCTCATGGCATAATCCAAATGCAAAATGACATGGCCGGATTCTTCCAATTCATAATTGTGCGCTTTTTGGGCCAGTTCCTCCACCGTATAAAAGGAGGCGTTAAAGGAAAACGGCTCGCTGCCCCTGGCATACAGGCTTCCTACCCGCACCTCATAGCAGTTACAATGGCTTCCGTTCTCCTGCGGTTTTATGTAGTCCTCATGCAGTTCTCCCACACTTGCCTCAAAACGGTCCATCCATGACGCGCGGTGTTTATCCTGATAGCTTTCATAAGGCCCATAACCGAAATAGGAAACATTTGTCTCTTCCCTGGGAAGCGTCAGCGTAATCCCGAAACGCGGCAGGAAGGGGAATTTTAAATCCCGTTTCGCATCCACCGTCATCCGCACCGCACCCTCGGCGTTCACTTCCCATTTGGCCGTCGCACGCACGTAAGGCTGCCGATAAGCGCTGGCGACCGAAAACTCACAGGTAATTTTCGCAATCTGCCCGTCCGATTCCGCGCTGCACCCGTAAACTTTTGTCCAAGGCCTGTCATAACCGGCCTCTTCCCATTCCCTGCGGACCCACATATCGTTGTCCGTCGGTGCCCGGAACACACACCACTCCATAGGGCTTTCCATCCGTTCCCGGCCGTCCTTTTCCATGGATACAAAAGCTGCTTTTTTCTTCCCGAAACGGTAGCGGATGCGCTCGGAACAAATCACATAACTGTCCTGCGTCTCCTCCAGCCGCAAATTTCCGGCCGCTTCCAAAAGCAGGTCTTCCTTTTCCGGGATAAAAAGCGCAAATTGGTCAAATCCGGCAATGCGTCCTTTTTTTGTCAGGGCGGTATCCTCTTTCTGGACATATATAAGTTTCAGATAAGACTTTTCCAAAGCGTATTGCGCAAGGCCGGGAATGACAATCTCCGCAGTCTCATGCGCCGCGCATTCCACCCGTTCAAATTCCCCTTCCGCCAAAAGTTCCCCGTTACGTTTCACTTCGTACCGCACCGAAACCGTATCCGAAAGGTCGGCAAAATCCTGCATATTTTTCAGTATAACCCGCCCGCCTGCAAGATCGGCAAGTTCGGCCCGCACCGGGCGTACTGCATTTTTCCACTCTAAAAGCCCTTTGTGCGGCGTCCGGTCCGGATACACCAGTCCGTCCATACAGAAATTGCCGTCGTGCGGATATTCGCCCGCATCGCCGCCATAATGGTACATCCCTCTGCCGTCCGCAGCCTGTCCCTCGTAGGTGGCATGGTCGCACCACTCCCATACAAAACCGCCGCAGAACTTGTCATAGGCATACATCAGTTCCATATAGTCTTCAATGTCCCCGGGGCCGTTGCCCATTGCATGCACAAACTCACACTGGATCAGGGGCTTACGGGTACGCACATCCTCACAGTATTCCTTAACCCACTCTACAGGCGCATACATACGGCTCATCACATCCAGCATAGAGACGTCATTTTGATAGCCGCCGCCTTCCCAAGTGCTGCCCTCATAATGCACCAGACGGGTGGGATCGTAATTTTTCACCCATTTTCCCGCATCCTCAAAGGCAGGGCCGTAGCCGCTCTCGTTGCCCAGCGACCAAAAAATCACGCTGCTCTCGTTCTTATCCCGAATCACATTGCGCTGCTGCCTGTCCAAAATAGATTCCGCCCACTCCGGATCCTGCGCCAGCAGGCCGAAAATATCGCGCTGATCACCTTTATAATAAATGGTAGTGGTTCCGTGGCATTCCAGATCCGCTTCCGCAATCACATAAAACCCATACTCGCTGCAAAGTGTCGGAAACCACGGCGCGTTGGGGTAATGACTGGTACGGATGGCATTGACATTATGCTCCTTCATCAGGCGCATATCCGCAATAACATCCTTTTGCGTCACGGTCGCCCCGGTCACCGGATGACTGTCATGGCGGTTAACCCCACGGAATTTCACCTGCTTTCCGTTTATCAAAATCGTGCCGTTTTCCACATCAATCTGACGGATGCCCACTTTCTGTACGATCACTTCATCCCCCGTGGATATTTTCACCGTATACCGATACGGCTGTTCCGCATTCCAAAGCGTCGGCGTATCCACAGGCATACGCAGCGTTTCCCCGTTTGAAAATGCCATGCATAACTGGGTTCCCTCCGCATCCAACAGTTCACAGTCAATCGAAGGGCTGCCTTCCACCCTGTCAAAACGCACTTCCACCACGGCGCTGTCATTTTCCAGATTTACAGGGGTCGTCACCGTAAAATCATGCACAAACGCCTGCGGACGCACAATCAGATTTACATCCCTGAAAATTCCGGAAAACCGCAGCTTATCCTGATCCTCCAGATAGCTTCCGTCGCACCATTTCATGACCAGCACACTCAGACGGTTTTGTCCCTCCCTGGTTTTTCCCGTAATTTCAAACTCACTGGGGCTGTGGGAAACCTGGCTGTATCCCACAAATTCCCCGTTCACCCACACATAAAAACAGGAATCCACTCCTTCAAAATACAAAAACTGCCGCATCCCGACGGCCTGCCCGTCCAAAGCAAAGTCTTTCAAGTACGCGCCGCAGGGATTTTCGTCCGGCACATAGGGCGGATCATAGGGAAAAGGATAACGGACATTGGTATACTGTTTTTGGTCATACCCTTTCATCTGCCAGCAGCCGGGCACGTCCATCGCAGCAAATTGGGAAGACACAAAATCCGCTTCCGCAAATTCCTCCGGCACGCTTTCCACATTGGGAAAGTAGGCAAACCTCCAGTCCTCTCCCGATAGACTTTGGCTGCGCGCCCTGCCGTCCGCAGACTGCGGCACATAATAGCATCTGTTGTCCATCGTACCCAAATGCAAAGTGTGCAGATCCTCATAAAATTTTTCTACTCTCATCAAGAGCCTCCTTTATATTTTCACAGCAAAATGCGGCTGCTTTGTTTTTTCCTTTGCCCTTCATTATAATGAAATTCCTTTCAAATAACAACCGCTTTATCACAAAATAGTTTGGCCCGGCAGTTCTCCGGTTTTTCCCCACCCCGTAAATCATAACGTTTTCCAGACTATTGGTATTTCACGGTTCCTTGCGGGTATCCTGCCTTAAGCCCTATTGCCTTTTTCCGGATTTCCCCTATACTATAGGAAACGGCCGTTTAGAAACCCAAAAACGCTGCGGAAAGCCCGGCTTCCGGCGCTGCCCTGCCCATTTTGTTTCTCTGGCTGGCCGTGTGCCAGCTGGCAGATATCCTGCTGGGAAAAATAAATTTCCGAAAATGGATGCATTACTGCCTGACAGAATCGGTATTTTTATACCTGCTGACCCTTCTTTTTTTCCGTCTTTTATACTGGGAGTCCTTCTCCCTGCACAACCTGCTTCCCTTCACCGCCATCTTTCTGGTTACGGACATTTCCGTTTTCTGGTATTTCCACAAAAGAAGGCAGATCCAAGCGGCGGAAATCAATGCACTGCTTGGAAGAAAACATTAACGCTTGACAGCACCCCCATTTTATCATACCATGCCTATAACAAGTAAATCACCTACAAAAGGAGGTAATCCTATGCTGGACGACAATATTTCCGCCAAGAGTTCCCTGTTCCCGGACAAAGCCCATACCGAACTGCGGGTTCAGGAGAACCGCACGAGAAAAGTTTCCCTTGTGCAGGGCAACCTCATGGGAAACCAGCGGACACAGAGCGCCGGAACCAGCGCCCGCGTATATATAAACGGCGTCTATGGTTTTTCTTCCATGGCCGAGTGCACCGGAGACGCTGCCGAAACCGTATTAAAAGCGGCCCACCAAAACGCCTTGTTCATGGACCTGCACGCAGGACGGGGAAAAGGCGCTCTTCCCGCTATTGCAAAAACGCCTGCCCCGGCATGCCGTCCCATACAGGATGCGCCCCAAAAGCGCTATATTGATTTTATCCGGGAGTTGGATGCTTACATTGCGGCTGCTTATCCTAAACTGGCCAGCCGCACCGTCACTGCGGTGGAAGATTCCATGGAGAAGATCATCCGCACCTCCGACGGTTTGGGCGGACATATCTGCGCCCCGAGAAGTTACATTTATCTGTTTATGAATACGGAAACCAAGGACGGCGTTCCGGTTGAACTTTTCGGCCCGCTAGGCGGCGCGGGCACTTTTGACGAAGTATTTACCACCCCCAGCCTCCTTTTTCCCAAAATCGACGAATACTATGAAAAGCTGATGCAGAAACGGGAAGGGGTGTATCCGCAGGCCGGTTATAAAACCGTGGTTTTGGGCGGCATCCTGTCCGGCATGCTGGCACATGAAGCGGTAGGCCATACCGTGGAAGCCGATTTGGTTTTGGGCGGCTCCGTCGCCGGTCCGGCCCTGCACAAACAGGTGGCGTCCGAACTGATCACCATGGTGGATTTTGCCCATACGGCATTGGGAAAGCCTGCGCCGCTGCCGGTTTACCTGGACGACGAAGGCACCCCTGCGGCGGACGCCGTTCTCATTCGGAACGGCATCCTCACCGGTTATATGAACAGCCGGGAGAGCGCCCAGCATTTCGGCACAACCCCCTGTGGCAACGCGCGCGCTTTTAGCTTTTCCGACGAACCTCTGATCCGCATGCGCAATACCGCCGTACTGCCCGGAAAAGACAAGCTGGAAGATATCATCGCCTCCGTGGACGACGGCTACTACCTGACCGATACCAATAACGGGCAGGCGGACACCACCGGGGAATTCATGTTTGGCGTATGCATGGGCTACGAGATCAAGAAAGGCCGGCTGGGACGGGCGCTTTTGGATACCACCATTTCCGGCATGGCTTTTGACATGTTAAAAACCGTGGATATGGTATCGGATACCATGACCTGGTCCAGTTCCGGCTTCTGCGGCAAGAAACAACCGATGCCTGTAGGCATGGGTGGGCCTGCACTACGCTGTAAGGTAATGATAGGAGGACGCTGACATGCAAGATATTCGATTGGTTGCACAAAAAACCGGAGAGGCTCTGCAACAGGCCGGCGCCGAGCAGGCGCAATATACCGTTTCCGAAACGCAGAAACAGGAGTTTAACGTGGACGGCGGGGAATTTTCCCTGTTTCGTACCCTGTTCGATCACAGCCTCTCCATAACCGCTTATCAAAACCACAAAAAAGGCACAATCGCCATCACCAGCTTTGCGGATGCCGACATTGCGGACGCAGCCGCCGAATGCATCCGTTCCGCCCAATCCGGCATCGCGGACGATGCCTACGCCATCGCGCCGAAACAGGAAAACAAGTGTTTCCGCGAAGGCGCATACGAAGCGGACACGGACCGATTCTTTGACAGAATCCGGGAACTGATGGAACAGATCCGGGAACGCCATCCGAAAATTCTGATGGAACAGCTGATCGCATCCCATGATAAAACGCACAGTATTTACCAAAATACAAACGGCACGGAATTTGAGACTTTCAAGGGCTGCTATTCGGTTTCCCTCATGTTTTCGGGGCACGAAGGGGATAAAGCCACTTCCTTTTTTGACAGCGACATCTGCACGGACCGGCTGGACCGCCCGTTTATCGAATTGGGAAGCCTGGAAAAAGATTTGGCCGATACCGAAGCGCAGCTTTCCACCGTCCCGCTGGAAGGTAAGTTCGAGGGAACCATTCTCCTCACACCGGGCAGTCTGGCCGCCTTTTTATACTACGCCATGGGTAACTTCGCCTCCGATCATGTGATTTTGGATAAAACCAGTATCTGGCTGGACAAGCTGGGACAAAAGGTAGCCGATGCGCGCATTACCCTTTCCCTTTGCCCCAATGATCCGAGAATTGTGTGCGGCGAACGCTATACCGGCGACGGATTCCGCTCCGAAGATTTCACGATTCTTCAAAACGGCATTTTACGTTCCTTCCTGCTCTCTTTATATGTGGCGAACAAATCCGGGTTTGCACGCGCCAAAAACGGTTCTTTTTCCATGGTCATGGAAAGCGGCGATACCGCTTACGCCGATATGGTCAAAGGCATAAAAAAGGGACTGATCGTTGGGCGTTTTTCCGGCGGCGAGCCCGGTGTTAACGGGGATTTCTCCGGGGTTGCCAAAAACAGCTTTCTCGTGGAGGACGGACAGGTCAAAGGTGCCGTCAGCGAAACCATGATCAGCGGAAACCTTGCGGAATTGTTCAACCATGTGGTGGCCATCTCCAGGGAAACCGTTGTGGACGGCTCCACGGTATTGCCTTACGCCGCTTTCGACGGCGTGATGATTCTGGGAAAATCCTGAAAAAAACACCGCAGCAGTCCGGATCACCCTGTACTGTTGCGGTACTTTCTTGCAATCATTGGCGCGGCATTATCTAAGCTTAATTTTCCTGCATGCCTGTTCCATCGGTCCGATTCTGGGGTTTTTAAGGCTTCTCGCTTCTCCCACAAAATCTACCCCCGTTTTTGGGATCTACATACTCCCGGTAAACGCCTTCCCCAATCATGACGGTATCTCCGGGCTGCGCATCTGCGCCTCCTGACTGATCGTGCAAAACGGATCCGTATCGGTTCCGGTACCACGCTGCAAATTCTTTGCGGATACATAATAAATCATTTTTGTTTCCTCCTTCGCCCCGGTCCGGGGCCGCTTTTCTAAACCGCAAACCCTTCCGGTTATACAATAAACGCTATACATCCAAGATCATTGTCCGCCAGCTTCTCCAAATTCTTCCCCAGCCCTGCGCCTTCCCGCAGTTCCAGGGAATAGTTAAACTCTCCGAAGCCCGAAAGATCCATTTTAAAATTCGTTTCCCATGTATTATTCATAACCCAACTGTACACAGGACGGTGATTATTTTCTTCCTTATTGTCACACAGCACGATCGGATGATGCTTCATCTGCCCCATGTAAAGAAGGGCCGTATCCGGCGTATTGATCAGCACGCTTTCCTTCTCTCCCTGATAGAGCACCCCATGATCCGCGATATAGTATTCCATATTGCTGCCGGGCAGTTGATCAATACCCGGGCGCATGGCAACGCCTCCGTTATGAATATAAACGCTGCTGCCCGGAAGATGCAGGGAAAGCGGCAGATACACGCTTTCAATATCCTCACGCAGCGTCTTTGCAATCCTGAAAGTAAACTCCAGTCTGGGCAGCCCCTTATACAGTTTCATGATAACGCTGCTGTGGTACGTCCCCTCCAGTTCAAAAACCAACTCGATACGGTCAAATACCGGACCGTGGTCCAAAATTTTAATATCCTTTAACGCACCCTGATACTGCTTTGCATGCACCCCCCTGATATTGCGTCCCAGCATCCTGCGCTCCAAACTGACATCTTTGCGAATCTCTGTCCGCTCATATACCGGGGTGAAAAAGCTTTCCAATCCGCCCTTTAACATTTCCGTTCTGCTCTTTTTATTGTAAAAAGAAGTAATTCCTGCCCCGGCCTCATAACGGATCCGAAACCACTCGTTTTCCAGCATATAAGGCAGTTTGTAGGATTCTGCATCGTATTCATTTACGATGTCGCGCACACGCTCCGCGCCGACCCACGCTGTACGGGAAAACAGCTGCAGGCTTGGCTCAGGCTGTACTTCATAGGAAAACAGCTTCTCTTCCATAGCCTCAAACTCCGCCAGAAAACTGACCAGTACTCCCCTGGAGTGTGAAGCAAGCTGTACAGGCAGACTCTCTTTTGTCTTTAGGTCCACCACCTTCACTGCGGGCAGGCTGACGGTTTCCACATAAAATTCCACCGGCTGCACACTTTTCTGGCCGCTCATGGAAACTGCCTTGACCTGTCCCTTCAGATCATAATAGCGCAGGATATCGCCCAGTACATGGTATTGCTCGATCTTACGCATCGCACTCGCTTCATGCGCCTTGGACGCATAGCCGTTCTTCCGGATATCCAAATTCGCCACCAGCGTATCATAGGGATTGGTAACCGTGGCGAAATGTCCAAAAGTATGCTCTGCATACAAAAGCGCGCTTTCCTCCGCAATCTCCGCCAGCTTTTCATTGTGTACACCGGTCTTTTCCTCCAGGCGGTCACAAATATGGGAAAAACGCAGCGCCTCCTTATAATGTTTCACCATGTAGGGTGTGGTTCCCACACCGTTTCCCCACCAGTCATTGATTGCCCCGCGATATACCGGCGCATCCGCCGTCTCATCGCGGATCCGTTCAAATAACTCCTGCAGCGTCACCATCTGCAATATCATTTCGTCGCCATATTGTCTGTTGAACGCGTTTACCATGGCAAGGATCGCCGGATTTGCAGGAGCATTGTCCGAAAACACACCGCTTACACTGGTAATATAAAAATCATAAGGATAATCGTTTTCCTCATACTCAGCGACACTATCAGACAAATTCCTATATAACGACTCCACTGCAGAAACCGGGATCTCCACATCCGCCGTCGCGCTCACGTTCTTGGAATACACAATGCCCAGCGCATTTCCCAGATTGTAATGTTCCCCGCTCCATACCAGCAGCCTGCCGCCGTCCTCATTCTCCCAGAAAAAAGGCTTCTGGTTCTGGTAAAGCGGATACATGCCATGATGTGTATGGATATTCATAAACAAAAATTCAATCCCGTTTTTAATCAGCACATCCCGCATACCAAGGGAGATTCCGTTCACATCCGCATTCATAGCCGTTTTGACCGGACAGCCCTGCGCCGTAAAAACCTTCTGCATTCCGGCGGTTCTATGATCCAGCATTTTTGCGTCCACCAGGTCATTGAAGTTTAGATAATTCCCGGAAATACCGATATTTCCTTTTTTCACCAGGGCAAAGAAATCCTCTTTTTCTTCCTTGCCTGCCATTTCCAGAAACTTCTCTACGCAGAAATAAGTTTCACAGTTCCATTTAAAATCCTTATCCGTCCCGTTCTCTTCATAGCCCTTTTTCACCAAGGCAACCACATTGCGTAGATTGTCGACCTGATTGTAAATAACCTGCTCCTGCAGATCCGTGTATCCCACATCCGTATGGGAATGATGCACGATATAAACTTTCCTAATCTTCTTTTCCATTTTGTCCCTATCCTCCGGCTTTTTGTATGTCACGGGAATCCATTTTGCAGGGAATCGCTGCCGTCCGCGTCTCCCTGCAAAATGGGTTCCCGTGTTTGCATGTCTTCTTCCGCTGATATTTCTTTTGCGTTTATATTACAATAAACACAAAGCAAAATACTACCAATTTTATATGCCATACAAAATTGAAAATCTGACCTACCGGTATTTTCACGGAAAGCAACACCTATACCGGAAGCGGCGGCGGACGCATAGG
>DERU01000161.1:5765-7412 GCA_002361095.1 Lachnospiraceae bacterium UBA3332 | reverse complement strand
AACAGCTGCAGGCCCTTGGGGAAGAAGCCTTTCAAACGGCGGGGAAATACGGGCAGTCGTCCACAGACTTCCTCCTTGCCGCACAGGAAATGGCGCAGGCCGGTTATGGCAGCCAGGTCCAGGATCTGGCTGCGCTCAGCACAAAAGTACAGGCCGCCGGCGGCATGACCGCGGAACTGGCAAACCGGTATATTATCGCGGCCGACACGGCATTCAAAATGAACGGTTCCGTGGAAGCGCTGGCCGCCGCGCTGGATGGCGCCAACGCCATCGCAAACCGGCATGCATTATCCATGGCGGACCTTGGCGAGGCCATGGGCATTGTGGGTTTGCGGGCCGCAGACGCGGGCATGGAAATAAACGAAACGACCGCCGCCGTTGCCGCCATACTGGCGTCCACACAAATGTCGGGCAGCGAAGCCGCAAACGCCTTTCAGGGAATCCTGATGAACCTGCGGCAGATGACCGGCGAGGCCGGCGGCACAGAAATAGACTCCCGATCCCTCGCCAAATATGAGAAGGCCTGCAATGCGCTTGGCGTATCCTTATCCACGGCAAAGGACGGAATGGTTTCCCTAAAGGAACCCATGAAGATTATCCGGGAACTTGCGGCGGCCTATACGCAGCTTGACAAGTCCGATGCAAGGCGTACCGGCCTTTTGGACGCGGCCGGCAGCGGGAGCCGGGCGGATGCGCTCAATGCCCTGCTCGAAAACTACGGCGTCTATGAGACCATGCTGCACCAGTATGCGGACGGACTGGGGAGTATGGACAAAGCGGCAGAGAAAACGGCAAATTCGTGGGAAGGGCGCATGAACGCCCTCTCCAACAGCTTCACCTCCTTTGCCAATACGCTTATGAACAAAAAAGACGTGCTGGGCGGCATTTCCTTCTTTGACAAGCTGATCCGGGGTGCGGAAGCGCTGGTGGATACCTTCGGCGCGGTTCCGGTGGTTCTGACGGCCGTCCAGGCTTCCCTGGCTGCCAAAAAGAAGGATTACGGCATTACCCAGCTATGGGACAGCGAGAGCGGCAAAATGGACTTGCAGGGCAACCTGTTCGGCATTGATATCACCGGAATCAAAAATACAAAAAAGCACTTTGCGGAAGCAAAAGCAGCGATATTGACTTGGAAGGATGCTTTATCAAATGGTGAGAATGATTTGGATTCCTTTGACAACAGTGTTGTCCAAAACAACATCCATTTAAAAGAATACCTTTCCCGCTGTACCCAAGATGCCCCGGCCTCCCTTGAAGGATACCGCAAATATTTGAGATCCACCGGACAGGATACCGAAGCCTTGCACCTGAAAACCGTCCTGCTGAATACGGCCCTGACTTTTCTGGGAGGAATTGCCGTACAGGCAGTGATCATGGGGATCGCCGAAGCATTTGACAGATTCAATGTGACTGTCGCGGAATCCCAGGAAAAGGTAGACTCTATCCGTTCCGGGATTACGGATCTGGACACGGAACTGGCCAAATTAAAGAACGAACAGAACAAAACCCCGTATGACCATTCCCGAATCCAACAGCTGGAAACCGAAATCCGGCTGCAGAAACAGCTGCTGGAAGTGGAGCAAAAAAGACTGTACCAAAACCAGGTCGGCACTACGTTTTCCGACTACTTTGACAAAGACAGTCTGA
>DERU01000161.1:0-5530 GCA_002361095.1 Lachnospiraceae bacterium UBA3332 | reverse complement strand
TACTTTGACAAAGACAGTCTGGTATCCCGAAAAAGGGTGGAGGAAGACCGGTACAACAAAAACGGATATGAATACCTGTCCGTACAGTCCGAAAAGGCAAAAGAAGAGCTGGAATATGTAAACAGTGATATTGCTTCCTTACAAAATAAGATGAAAGACAGCGCAGCCGGCGACTATGACAGGTCGATGACGGAAGAAGAAATCAACATGCTGCTCCGGGAAAGGGAGGAAATACTCTCCAGACAGAACCGCATAGCGGAACAGCTGCTCATCAACAGCGCCTCTTACCTGGATAATTACCGGACTGCACAGGAGGCGGCAGAAAGCGGTCTTCTGACCGGGGACGATTTGGCGCAGGCAAAAGAAATGGCCGCCTATTGGAAGCAGATGTATACCGACGCGATGGGTATAACAGTCGGTATCCAAAAACAGAACGGCACTTACGACTATTCCACCATGATCCGGGACATCCTCGCAAAGTCTGACTTCAAAGACCTGTCCGGGCAGCTGGAAAAACTGGGGAAGTCCGGAGCATTATCGGTGGAAGCACTCTCCTCACGTTTTCCCGCACTCATCGAATACCTGGAAAACGCCGGGATTTCGGCCCAGGAACTCTATAAATATGTCATCGCCCTCGTGGATCCCGACGCCATAAACTATGAGGAAACGGCGCGGCAGCTGCGGGAATCCCTTGGAATCCATGACGGCAAAATAAACGGCGCTTCCGACCAAAAGATATGGGAGGAAGTAAAAAACACATTTAGCGGGAACGATTGGGGGCTTGTTTTGGAAGCATACCTGAAAGTCCGCGACCAATACGGGGAACACCCCGAAGGATGGACCGCACAAGATTGGATTGCCAATATGCAGTCTGAACTGGAACCGGAAGAACTGTCCGTGGCGGTTTCTTTTGAGCAGGCCTGGGCAGATTCCTTCACACCGGAAGACGCCGGAACCAAAGAATTGGGAAACGCCCTCCTTGACCTTGCCGAAAAAGGCCGCCTTACAAAGGAAGCCTTCGCGGCGGCCGACTCCGGCGGCTATTTCAAAAACCTCGGCATATCCGCCGACGAAGCGGTATCCAAAATCAACGGACTGGCCGACAAATCCAAACAGATGTCTTCCATGGCGGGACAAATCTCTTCCATTGCCGACGCCCTCAAAGCCAAGCGGGAGGATGGTTTTGTCAGCGCCGATGTCCTGTCCGGCTTTGATGCGGAAATCCGCAGTCTGGATGCATGGGAACATTTTCAGGATGTTTTAGGCAGTACGGCATCTTCTTACGGGGAATGCCGGGAAGCGGCGGACGCCCTGGCCACGGAATGGGTCAGCGGCAGCAATTTTCTTGCCCAACTGACGGAACAGAATCAGGAATTTTATGAAGCGCAGCTCAAGGCAATGGGCGTGGAGAATTACGAGGAAGTCATCTCCCATGCGCAGGCACTCCGCGAAGCAAAAGAAGTATTGGCCCAATCCAGTCTGATGTTGGGGGAAGCCACACAGGATGAAATCGAGAACCTCATTGCGGAAGGAACCTATTCGGAACTTACCGCAAACATGATACTGGCACTCTATGACGCCAAGGTTGCCCAGCAGGCGGCAGAAATCAACACATCCTCCGACTGCGAAAACCTGATCGCCTTAGCCGGTGACACGGACCGTACCAGCAAATCCGTTGCGCTGCTTACCCGGTTAATGGCCGTATACAGCGAGTTGGAAAGCGGCGTATATGACAACAACGGCACATTACGGGAAAAAGCGCTCACGGAAGTGGAGACAATCAAAAAGCAGCTGGAAGAACTGGCGGCGGGGACAGGACAGGAAGCGGAAACCAAAATTACCGTAACGCCCAATGGCGCCGGTTCCCAAAAGGCCGCACAGTCTGCAGGCCGCCAAGCCGCCGATGCCTACCTGGAAGCCTTCGAGGAATCCTACCAGCGCCTGAAAGACGCGCTGGATTTCGGCAGGATAAGCGAGGCGGAATACCTGGATTGTCTGCGCGCGCTTTATACCGAATATTTCCGTGACCGCAAAGAATATTTGGACACATTCAAAAAATATGAGCACGAATACCTGACCGGCATGCTGGACCTCCAAAATAAGGCGCTCAGCGGTATCAGCAACCTCCTAAACCGCCGCATCTCATCCGCCAATGACGCCCGTGACGCGACGCTGGACGCCCTGAACGAAGAAAAGGATGCCAGACTCGAAGCGCTGGAGGATGAAAAAGACGCCGCCGTCGGTGCGCTCGAGGCCGAAAAGCAGGCGCAGCTTGCCGGACTGGAAGCCCGGAAAAAGCAGTATGAATCCCAAATCAACCTGATCGAGAAACAGGTAAAGGCCAAAGAAAAAGTCATCGAAGGCATCCGGGAGGAAATCCAGGCGATGCAGGATGCCAACGACGACCGGAAACGGCAAATAGATCTGCAAAAGGCCCAATATGAATTAGAACGCCTGCAGAACCAGCGCACCACCCTGCAGTACAGCGAAAGCAAGGGGATGCATTATGTCACGAATCCGCAGGATATCCAAAACGCCAGGGAAGAAGCCGGCGAAGCCAAACTCGCGGTTGAAATTGCCCAAAAAGAAAAACAGATCGGTCTCATCGAAAAAGAAATCAATCTTCTCCAAGAGAAAAAAGATACCGTCCATGAGCAGATAGACCTCCTGAACGAACAGATCGATAAAATTAACGAAAAATATGACAGGCTGATAGACGACACCACAAAACACTATGACACCCTGATTCAGGACGCCCAGACGTATTACGACGACCTGATCAAACAGCAGGAACAATACTGGGACACCGTCATAAAAGGCATGGAACAAACCAAAAGCCGTTATGAGCAGCTTGCTGAGGTTGAGGAAATCGCTCAGGCATTCTCCTACATCCAACAGGTATTTGGCGACATCGGATACAGCGTTGCAGACGTACTCAACGGCTCTGACGCCGCATTTGAGGCTTTCAAAGAAAAATATATTGCCACCATGTCCGCAGTCAGCCAAAACACCTCCTTCCGGGATGGCCTGGCATATGCCGTTTCGGACGGTATCCTGCTGGCACGGCAGGAGCTCGGACAAATGAAATCGCTCGGATATGATGCCTGTGACGGGTTCCTGGAAGGCTGGAACGAAAAAGCGGAGGATATTTCAACCGCCACCAGACAGACGGCAGCCGACGCGGTGGACGCTTTTGCCGAAGGACAGGATTCACACTCCCCTTCCGAAAAGTACCGGCTCCTTGCCTCCGACGCGGTGGACGGCCTTTTGCTTGGCATTGAGGAAAAGAAACAGGCATTTCAGGATTCCCTCCGTTCCCTGGCCGAAGAAGGGCTGCTTGCCTTTGAAGAAGGGTTTGCCTTTGAGGAAGGCCCGATGAAAACCTCCTTCGACGCTTTGATCCTGTTGATTGAATCTGTGACCGATGCCTTGGGTTTCGGGCCGGAAGACTCTGTCACCGGGCTCCTTGGCGCCTTGAAACAGCTGCGCGATTTTTCACTCGGGGATGCGGACGGCGAAGGTATCCTCTCCCAGTTTGACAGCCTGAAAAACGCCGTGGACGACGTGGCCTGCGCGATAACGGGCGGCACTGCATCCGGCGAAAATGTTTCCGGCCCGTCCGGCAAAGGCTCCGAAACCGCTGCAGACACGGGCGGCCTCGCAGGAGCAATCAAATCCATCCGCTCCGTTACCGAGGAAGCGTTGGGCGGCAACGGGGAAAGCGGAGACGGGGAAGATTCTGAAACCGAAGGAACCGGCGCCATCGGCCGGTTTGAACAGTTCAAAACTGCCGTGGGCGATGTAACGGCGGCAATCGGAAGCGGCGAAACAACAGGCGGCCAAGATTCCGCGGATGACACCGACACCCTGACCGGCTCCATCCGCAGCCTCGGCAATACTTCCGGAGAGATCCTCGGAGAGCCGGACGGCGACGGCGTGATCGCCAAATTCAATGAATTCAAGGATGTCATTGCAGAAGCCGCCAGCCATGTAACAGGCATTTCCGAAAGCCTGGAAAACATCGACGGGCAGGAAGCGGAATGCACCATCACCGTCAACATGAAAATGAACGGCGGCATACATGAATTTGCATCCGGCACGGTTTTAAGCGGCATGAAGCTGGAAAGCGCCACCTACAATGCCAGATACGGCAAGGCGTTTGCAAGCGGTGCGATCGGACTTAAAAAGGACGAAAAAAATGCCTTGCGTTCCGAGTACGGCCAGCCGGAATTAACGGTTTACCCGGACGGCACAACGGAACTTACCACAAGTCCCGCCATGGGCGACCTCCCCAAAGGTACGGTGATCTATAATGAGGAACAGACCCAAAAAATTCTGGACAAAAAAACGCACCCTGCATCAGACAGTACCGGCAGCGGCGCGGTTACCCTCAAGGACGGCACAGTCCTAACGCCGGTGCCCCCCGACGACCAGGCATGGGACGCCATGAAAAAATGGAATGCCTACACGGACCGGACAAATGCCAATATAGACAGCATTGCCAACACCGCCCTGCTGCTGTACCACCGGCAGATGGATACCTATGTAAAACACGCAGCCGCCGCAAACAATATCTCAAACACCAAAAATGTACAGCCTGTGATCAACGGCGGAATCAATATCAGCTGTCCGGGAATCACAAGTCAGGAAGTGGCCAGACAGGTTGGCGTCCAACTGAACAACCTGTTCAGCGGACTCCACAATTATGCCGACCAGGTAAGCCGTATCCGGTAATACTTATGTTAACCGTCCTCCATGTGAAAAACACTTCCTTAGCGGGAAAAAAATTATAGAGTCCGGATTATGGGACTCTGCCTATGATATGATTGTATATATAAGGAGGATAATCATATGAGTGAAATGGCCATGACAAAATGTATCTGTAAACCTTATGTCAAATACCTTGTATTGAAGGTAGATATGTTCCAATGCGAAATCATTGACGAAAAAAATTTCGACCCGGAAGATAAAAAGGGCATTCAGGATTTTGTGCGGAAATACAGCCGGGATGATTTTTACAGCATCGTAAGTATTGACATGTAGGAAATAGCGGATCCCAAAATGGAGATGGCAAAACTGCCACCTCCATTTTGGGATTGAAAACGATATATTTGAATTAGAAATCGCTATCACAATGATTTTTTTCTTTCATTGACTGTCCGCCAATACCGCCATGACGGGCCTGGTCAGCCATCTGAGAAAATACCGGGAAAGCGGGAAGGAATTCCCCTTGCCATATATGAGTTAAAAATCCGAGTTACATTTATCACAATGCCATTGTTTACTATTCCTGCCTATACTAAATATTCCAAATACCGCTGTATGTACCGCTTTAGAGGTATTCGTTATCTTTTTTACATTAGTAGCGTGACAATAAGGACATTCAACTCCAAATTTGTTGCCTATGTCCCTGCCCTCAAGGACTGCTTTGCCATGAGCAATAGCTGCTTCTTTCTGCCGCTCCTGTTGTTTTAAAATTGAGTCTCTATTATTATATAGGTTTATGTCAAATTCTGGTGATTTGCTTATT
>DERU01000023.1:5309-6489 GCA_002361095.1 Lachnospiraceae bacterium UBA3332 | reverse complement strand
GCCGAATCCGCCGTTTCGCACGCCGTCCGCCGCATCCTCCTGTGTGATGCCAAAGGGCAGGAAAATGCCCTGCATAAAACCTTCCCCGGCTTTTACGCAAAGCGTCTTTTTTTCCCGGGAGTCGTTGGTCAGCTTCGCCATGATATGGCCTTCGTTATCGGAAAAATAATAATCACTGTCGATAATGCCTACCGTATTGTCCAGCTGCAGCCGGTATTTAAAGCCCTGCCCGCTGCGGGGGAAATTGCACAACACCCACCCCTCTTCCATGCACACCCGGATCCCGGTAGGAATTTTGACGGATTGCCCGGGCTGCAGGCTATACGCTATAGGCGCATAATAATCGTAACCGGCGCTCCCTGCGGTAGCCCTCCGGGGCAGCCTGACCGCCTCATAAATGTCCAAAATCTCCGTTTGTCCCCAGTCCGGGAAACAGGTATGGAAATCCTTTGCAAACTGTTCCGGGCTCACTTTCTCAAACCTTGCTATCCTTCGCATGCCGACCTCCCCCTGTCCGCCAGCGCACGGCTGTCCCAAATCCTGTGTCCCCCCAAAGGGGATACCGCTTCCTCATCGCTTTCCCCGTAATCGGTACAGTGCAGCAGGGGGATACGCGGATTTTCGCCCGAAAGCGTCGCGGACACGGCGATTACCCGCTGGTTTTTACTGCCCTTCCACAACAGCTTGTTATCTTTTTTGTCCCGTTGAAATTCCCCGTCCACACATACATCCACGTACTGCATAATCGGAAGCTGCCAGATCTCCTCCCAGAGATATCCCGTATAGAGCCAGACCGTCTTTTGGGGAAAGGTTTCTTTTACCTCCTGCGCAAGCCGTCTCGCCCCCAGGCGGTTCGCCGGATGCAGGGGATCCCCCCCCGACAGGGTAAGCCCCGAAATATAACTTTTGTCCAATGCCGCAAACAACTCCTCCTTTGCGGCCCGGTCAAAAAGCAGGCCCCCTTCCGGATCCCAGGTCAGCGGATTGTGACAATCCTTACAGCAGTGGTCGCAGCCGGCCAGCCACAATACCACCCGCAGACCGTCGCCGTTTAACATATCATCCTTCGTGATATTGTGGTATCTCATTACATCGATTTCCTTTCCGCAATTTCCGCCATTTTAGCGTCATTTAAGCGGGTATCCCCGTGTACCCTGGAATAGGACAGATAACCGTTCAT
>DERU01000023.1:3623-5014 GCA_002361095.1 Lachnospiraceae bacterium UBA3332 | reverse complement strand
TTGGTAAGATTGCGGCTGCCGCAGACCGGACAGACATCCATCTCCAGTTCCTGATGGCCGCAGTCGTCACAATAAGCCAAAGAAAGATTGACCCCTTCGTAATAGCCCAGATCCATCGCCCTGCGGATCAGGGTTTTGACGGCGTCCAGATTATAATCTACGGGATATTTCACGTACTGGATCTTGCCGCCATTTAGCAAATCCCAGAACCGCCCCTCCAAATCCTGCTTTTCAATCGGCGTAATGTCCTCGGTCACGTGACAATGAAAGGAATTGCTCACATATTCCCGGTCGGAAACCCCTTCCACAATGCCGTATTTTTTACGGAACTGTTTGACCTGCAGTCCGCACAGGTTTTCCGCAGGTGTACCGTAAATCGCGTACAGGTTGCCGTCCGCCTCCTTAAATTCCGCAATCTTTGCGTTGATGTGTTCCATGACCTCCAGCGCAAACTGTCCGTCCTCTGCCAGCGATTTCCCGTTATAGAGCATTTGCAGTTCCTGCAGCGCCGTAATCCCGAAAGACGCCGTGGCGGATTTTAAAAGCGGCTTGATCTTATCGGACAGCTTTAGGTGCCCGCCCAAAAAGCCACCCTCACAGTAAGCCAGCGGATTGGTGGAAGCGCGCATTTCCCCCAAATATGCATAGGTGCGGATATGAAGCCGGCGGATCAGTTCCAGGTAATAGTCCAAAACCTCGTAAAAATCCCGGCTCTCATGACGGGCTTTCGCCAAAATCATGGGCAGATGCAGGGAAACCGCGCCGATATTAAACCGCCCCACAAACACCGGCTCGTCTTTTTCGTCCGCCGGATGCATCCCTCCCCTCTCATACCAGGGGGACAAAAACGCGCGGCAGCCCATGGGGGAAATGATTTTCCCATATTTTTTGTACATACTGGCCACATATCCTTTGCCGGTCAAAGACAGCCAGTCCGGATACATGGTTTTGGCCGAGCAGCGCACTCCCGCTTCAAACAAATCCTCCATCGGTTTTCCCGGGCCGTGCAGATTTTCGTCATACAAAAAGACGATTTTAGGGAAAAGCACAGGCTTTTTACAGCCCTCCTTCCCCTGTCCCCGCCGCCGGACATTGAGCATACAGACCGTGGCAAGCCTGGCAAACCGGCCGCTTCCCGTTCCCGCCGTCACCGTGATAAAAGGATAGTCCCCCCGGCTGGAGGCAACGGTATTGAACTTGTATTCCCATCCCTGAAAGCCCTGCTCCATTTCCCGCACCACGTCCTGATAGGAAACCTCCCCGGCTTTTTTCGGGTCGATCCCGAGGGAAACATATTTTTCCACATTGCGCGCATAGGATTTTTCCGCATAAGGTTCCAAAATCAAATCCACGCTGGGCACGGTAAAGCCGCCGTACTGCTGGCTGGCCGC
>DERU01000023.1:2949-3357 GCA_002361095.1 Lachnospiraceae bacterium UBA3332 | reverse complement strand
CCGCCGTACTGCTGGCTTGCCGCGCTCAGCACAATATCGCCGATCACGTCGAAGGCCACATCCAGGCTTTTGGGTTCATTGTACCAGATATTGCCCATCTCAAACCCGCCCTGCAGCACATGCTCCACGTCGAAGAGGCAGCAGTTCATCGTATCCCTGCGGGCGGACATATCGTGAATATAAATATATCCGTCCCGGCACGCCTGAATCTCCTCGGTGGTCATGAAAAATTTCTGGTACAGTTCCTTGTTGAGCTGGTTGAAAATCAGGCTCCGCTTCGTGGAAACCAAAGCCGAATCCGTATTGGAATTCTCCTTATCCCCAATATACATGATGGACTGGCTTTTTTTGTACACATCGTCCAGCATCCGCACAAAATCCTGCTTGTAGTTGCGGTAGTCCCGGTAG
>DERU01000023.1:2177-2641 GCA_002361095.1 Lachnospiraceae bacterium UBA3332 | reverse complement strand
TTGTAGTTGCGGTAGTCCCGGTAGCTTTTGGCCACGATGGGCTTCACCTGTTCCAGGGCGCTCTCCACCACATTATGCATCAGGGCAATCGGCACCTCCTTACAGCCCATCTCGTCGATCTTGTCCACCACATGCTGGCAGATGCGGCGCTCCTCGGCCTCCGTAAATTTGGTCAGCGCACGGTAAGCGCTTTTGCCCACTGCGTCCACTACCTTCTGCACATTGAACTCTTCCCTGCTGCCGTCCTTCTTAATGACCTTCACCGAAAGCTTTGTCCGATACTCCTGCCCGTATTCCGCTTCCTGCAGCGGCTTTTTTTCCTCTCCCATTATCCCAGTCTCCATCCTGCACGTTTAGTATTTTGCAACAATCTTTTGTAAATACGCTTTATAAGACTCTGCCACATGCTTTGGGCCTGCCAGCCGAACACCGTCCCCGAGCCCTGTCAGCCAGCCGAAAAACTG
>DERU01000023.1:1589-1868 GCA_002361095.1 Lachnospiraceae bacterium UBA3332 | reverse complement strand
CAGCCAGCCGAAAAACTGACCGCTCACCGCAACGGTGACCCACACGGAAAAATGCTCCTCGTCCACCTGACGCATCTTTGTCTCTTTCCCGAAACGGTCCATCACCACGCCCGCCAGACTGTTTTGCAGCAGGAGGGAGACCTCCTCCGTGCGTCCGCCGTACATGCCGAAAGTCCGGTTGGCATAAGCTGCCAGGTCAAAATCCGAAAAAGCATCCTCCCCGCACCGTTTTTCCGCCAGACACGCGATATCTTTCATCTTGTCCACACGGTAATGCTT
>DERU01000023.1:949-1342 GCA_002361095.1 Lachnospiraceae bacterium UBA3332 | reverse complement strand
CATCTTGTCCACACGGTAATGCTTGATGATCCCGGCGTCAGAGTCAAAACCGATCATATAATAATTCTCGTCGCTCCACAAAAGCGCCCACGGACTGATCCGGTAAAAGCTGCCTCCCTTCTTGGGATGCAGCCTGTTATCCGTTCTCCACTCCATATATAAAAAAGAAATCTGCACCTGATTCTGCAGGGCGCGGTGGATCGTATCCACATTATAATAAATATTCTCCTGTTCCGTCTTGATCCTGCCCGCCACAAACACCTGCCGCTGCAGCTGCTTTGCTTGCTCTCCGCTGGCAAACTTTTCCAGCTTGCGGATCAATTGCCGGGATTTCTTCGCCGTCATAAAACGGGACGCCTGCACCGCGTCCACCAAAAGCTTTAACTCCGCCAG
>DERU01000023.1:0-682 GCA_002361095.1 Lachnospiraceae bacterium UBA3332 | reverse complement strand
AGCTTTAACTCCGCCAGTTCAAACTCCCGGTTTCCCATGTAATAACCGCTGCCTTCCCGCGATTTTACATATACGATATCATACCCGAATTTCCGCAGCTGCTCGATATCGTCGTACAGCGATTTGCGTTCCGCGCTGATACCGTAAACCTCCAGCCTCTCCAAAAGCCTTGCCGCCCCCATCACGTGGGCTTCATCCGTCTCCTCTGTGAAGATCTTTAGCAAATATAAAATCTTTAACTTCTGACTGTTTCCCCTCGCCATACGCTCTTTGCCCATAGGGTCATATCGGCAGCGAAAATACACCGATTTCCGCTGCCGATATGACAAAAAATCCGCCCTTTCGCGGCCCTACGATTGCTTTACGCATCCCCCTCCTGCGAAGCCTCCAACGCTTCCTTCGCGTTCTTACTCTTGCGCAGGGTAATGCCTCCCTTCACCGCCACACACACCAATGCGACGGATACAAGGAATAAAAGCAGATACGATAAAAATGAATTCAAAAAAGCCACAAAACTCGCCATTCTCTCACTTCCTTTCCTGCCCGATTGCAGCCGTTTCCCCAAAATCCAAACCGCTGCACCCAATTCCTATCATACCATTTTCCCCCCCGTTTCGCAATCCAAATTTTCAAAATTGTCACGGTTTAGGTAACAGTTCGTAACAGGTCAGACAGGTCTGCG